>JAILLJ010000056.1 GCA_024693205.1 Clostridiales bacterium
GACCGCTGCACACACGATCATTTGCATATATATCATATCATTTTTGCTTTGTTCTTTCAAGCCAAATGTGTATAAACGAACGTTTATGTAAAAGCAAACCGGCGTTTATGTCGGTTGTTTTTTTTGTCTGCGAAAATGGATCCCCTGAAGTTTTTTTCAACTTTTTTGCGGTTTTACGCAACAAACCCCTGTTCTCGTGGCCGTATAGTGAAGGGGGTTATGTACATGACTGATCAGCAGAGAAACCAAATCCTCACTCTCCGCGCCAAGGGGCGCACGTTCACGGCAATTTCGGACGTCGTCGGCATCCCTGCAGGCACTATCAAATCCTTCTGCAGCCGAAATAAAAACATTGAAGCGCCAGTCCCGAAAACCACAGAATGCGTATGCGCCTACTGCGGCAGCCCGATCGTTCTGACACCCGGGAGCCGTGCGAAGCGGTTCTGTGACCGTTCCTGCTATATCCGCTGGTGGCATGCGCAGGGAACGCATCAGGCAACGACCTATCATAAGGTCTGCGCGAACTGCGGCAAGCCGTTCACTGTGGCAGTCAAAAAGACACAGAAATACTGCTCCGCGGCCTGTTATCAGGAAGCAAGGAAGGCGTCCGGCAAATGGACGCTTGTGGGCTTTTACGTCGACAAGGGCGGTGTAGCGCCGAGAATGGAAAACGCGCCGGAATGGTCGCGGTTGCTGGAAGACTGCATGGCGGGCAAGGTCGATCTGATCATCACACAGAAGGTTTCCAATGTGTCGAAAGATGTCAATGAGATTACCTTTTGCGCACGTATGCTCGCTTCTCTTCCACACCCGGTCGGCATTTACTTTGATTCCGAGGAGATCTTCACGACCGCATCATATTATATGCAAGATCTGCGGGACAGCTTTTTCCTCGCACAGCAGCCGGATGCGATTGAAAGCCCGCCGATAGGAGGTCTGCTGCATGATTGACCCTACCGGACGCGCTGACAAACAGCGCCAGAAAGAAAAAGTCCGCCGCAGGATGCATGTCACGGTCGACATGGACAACTACGAATACATACCGGCGAAAAAAGTCAGCAGCTTTTACGACAATGACGCATACCAGCGTGTCGCCGTTTACGTCCGTGTTTCGACCGACGATCAAAACACAGCGGTTGCATAGGTATTGCAACCAAATGCAACCGCGTGCAACCATTGCAACCAAATGCAACCATTTGGGCAAAACATCCGACCGAGTAGAAAAACCGGCATAGAAAAGGCGCCAAAAACGCTTCTCTATGCCGGTTTCTTTGTTCATTCTGCTGAGGTGGTGAGGGCTGAATTTGTTGTATATCAACGATTTTGGGCAAAAAAAGAAGAACGGTTACATTGTATCAAAATAACCGTTCTTGCGTGGCGGAGAGTAAGAGATTCGAACTCTTGAAACGGCGTTGACCGTTTACACGATTTCCAGTCGTGCTCCTTCGACCAACTCGGACAACTCTCCGTTTGCTCAACGTGAGTATTATATATTATACGTCTCAAAAAATCAAGTGTTTTTTAAATTTTTTACCGAACACTTTTTTTCGGGTCTAAGACATATATTTTTTTAAATTCTTATGGACAGTTTTAAATTATCGTGATAAGATAAGATCGTTATTAAACGGTGATCATGAACAGGGGAGCAGTTTCGTTTAATGAGCGAAACGGATCGGTGTTATGAAAGAAAAAAGAGATGAAGCTATTCTTGTTGCGATGGCGCTTTTGGCTGCCTCATTCTTAATAGTTTATAACGCATTTTCCGCTCCCTCCGAATATATCAAATCCACGAAACAGTCTTTTGAGACCGTTACAACATCCAAAAAGAATACGGAACCGACAAAAGCCGATCCCGTAAAAAATGATATCAAATCAGATCCCGTAAATATCAATACAGCCGACGTCGAAGCGTTTGAGCGGATCGAAGGCATAGGCCCCGAAAAGGCCAAAGCGATCGTTGAGTACAGAGAAGAAAACGGTGATTTTAAAAGCGTTGACGAGCTTCTTGAATGTCCGGGGATAGGAGAAAAAACACTTGAAAGGATAAGACCTTTTCTTACGCTTCAATAAAATGCTTTAAGACGCTTTCGCCGTCTCTGAACGCTGTTTCGGTGAGATTGATACCGGCGTTCATCAGAAGCGCGCCTGAATATTTTTCGCCGCTGTCCTCGTCGATATAATATTTTTCGGGATCGAGGCCCTTCAATTTTAATATCAATACCCGGCTTTCGGGACGGCGCATCGTTACGACCGTCACGAGAGCCTCTTTTTTATCGGGCGAGACAAACTCCCATGCGCATCTGAAGAGGTTATCCGTCGGGTTAATAAGGCGGTAAAGATCTCCGCCGTGTATGAGGTCGTAGTATTTATTAAAGCAGGCGATCTCGCGTTTGACCTCTTTTCTGTCCTCATCGGTGAGCTTATTGGGATCGAGCTCATATCCGAATGTACCCCACAAAGCGACATTGGCGCGTGTCTCAAGTCCCGTTCGATCGCACGCAGAGACATGCGCACCCATAGTGAGATCGGGGTAGCAGAGCGATGTGCCGAACTGTATCGTAAGACGTTCAATGGGATCTGTTTCGTCGCTGCACCATATCTGCGGAGTGAAGCTCAGCATTGCCGGATCGAAGCGTCCGCCGCCGCCGGAGCAGCCCTCTATCAGAAGCTTCGGGAACGTGTCGCGGATCCTGCCTAAAAGCTCATATGTGCCTAAAATGAAGCGGTGGAAGATCTCCTTCTGGTTTTCTTTCGGCAAGAGCGCTGAGCCTGCCTCGGTAAGATTTCTGTTGAAATCCCATTTCAGATATTCGATATTATACTTTGAAAGTACGGAATACATCTGATCGAAAATGTTGTCGCGGACGTCCTTGCGGGACATGTCAAGTATATATTGATGTCGGCCGAGCGAGCTTTTTCTGTTAGGAACATGAAGATACCAATCGGGATGCGCGCGGAAGAGATCGCTGTCGGGTGATATCATTTCAGGCTCGTACCAAATGCCGAATTTCATACCGAGCGCGTTTATTCTTTCGATAAGCGAGCCGAGTCCGCCCTTTAATTTGTTTTCATTCACATACCAGTCGCCGAGTGACGAGGTATCGTCGTCTCTCTTTCCGAACCAGCCGTCGTCCATGACGAGCATCTCGATGCCGAGCTTTTTTGCTTCTGAAGCGAATGATACGAGCTTATCATCGTCAAAATCAAAATATGCCGCTTCCCAGCTGTTGATGAGTAGTGGACGTTTTTTATCTCTCCACTCGCCGCAGATAAGATTTTTTCTGTAAAGGCGGTGGAAGGCGCGGCTCATTTCGCCGATACCTTTGTTTGAATACACCATAACAGCTTCGGGAGAATAGAACTTTTCGCCCGGATCGAGCTTCCAGCCGAAGCCCTCGGGGTTTATGCCCATTATAAACCTTGTCGTGCCCCAGCTGTCGACCTCGACGTCGATGCTGTAATTTCCGCTGTAAACGAGATTATAGCCGTATGCCTCTCCGTATTCCTCATTTGCGTCCAATGAAACGAGAGCGGCAAAAGGATTATGACAGTGTCCGTTGACGCCGCGCTTGCTTGAAACGCTCTGGATACCGTGGATAAGCTTATGCGTTTGGAGCGTTCTTTCTTTGAGCCATCTGCCGTAAAGATCGAGCATCTTATATTCCGACGTCGGATAGTCGACGCAGGTGCTGAATACTCTTTCTATCTCAAATGGTTTATCGGATGTGTTTTCGATTATGACGCTTCTTGTTATTACCGGCTGATTTGAAAAAACTGTATAAATAAGCGTCACAACGGCGCCTGTCGTCTTATCCTCGGTTTTAATTTCAAGCGTTTGGGCTTCGCTGATGTCGTTAAGATACAGCGAAGGAAGTCCCGGAATTTCCGGCTTTCCGTCATAAATTTTATGTGATACATAGCGCACATCCGTGACGTCGTTGCCGTCGGAATTCTTTATTGCAAGAGGAGAGACTCTGTAATCCCCTGCACCTTCGCCGGAATATTCAAGAGGGGACAGATCAGCTGTAAAGGTGATATCCATAACATCGGGATCGGACGGATTAAAGGCGGGGAGGTTGTCGCGGAATTTCATGTTTGAAACATTGTCGTCGGGTATTTTGGCGCCGTAATAAAGATGTACAAGGAAGTTCGCTTCATAGATCTCAAATATATAGCTGGAGTCGGAAGTATCCAATTTAAAGATCTTGTTTTTTTCGTTATAGCTTATCGGCATGTCGGTTCCTCCTGATTTTTTGTTTATATTATAGTAGCATATAAAAATCAAAATATCAATATCGTTGTTGTTGACAGTTAAAAAACGATGTGATACTATTTCGATGAGATCAAGAAACGTAAAAGGGGAACAAGAATGAATGTATTGACGGTCACGTTAAATCCCTGTATCGACAAAACCGTTACCGTATCGGATTTTGAAAAGGGAAAGACGAACAGGACGTTGAGCGTTCGCAGCGACATAGGCGGAAAGGGTATAAATGTATCAAGGATCCTTTATGAATTCGGGGTAGATACAACGGCCGCGGGGATTTTGGCAGGCGATCGCGGACGGTATATTGAAAAAGCTCTCAAAGAAAGCGGAATTAAAACATGCTTTTCTTTTACCGATGGCGACGTCAGGACAAACATGAAGATACTTGACGTCACGGACGGTACGATGACCGAGATCAATGAACGCGGCTTTGCGGCAGGGAACGCTTATGCTTTGCTCCTTGATGAATTGGAAGTCTTATTGCCGAATTTCGATATTGCTGTCATATCCGGCAGTATACCTTCGGATCTCTCTTCATCCGTTTACGCCGAGCTTATATCTCTCGCAAAATCAAAGGAAGTAAAGGCGATCCTTGACGCCGATGGGATGCTTTTTAAAGAAGGATCAAAAGCGAAGCCGTTTGCCGTTAAACCGAACCTCAGCGAACTTGAAAACTATGTCGGACGAAAGCTGTCGACGATCGATGAAATAGCTGCCGAAGCGAAAAAGATAACTTGTAAAGGAATTGAGCTTGTCACGGTTTCTCTCGGCAGCGAAGGGGCTGTATTTGTCGGCGAAGGCGTCGCTGTAAAAACAACGCCATTCCCGATCGAGGTGAAATCGGCCGCGGCGGCAGGAGATTCGATGGTCGGCGCGCTGATAGCGGCTATGGACAGGGGAATGTCGTTTATTGAAACGGCGCAACTGATGACCGCCGCCGGTACCGTCACTGCCTCAAAGGAGGGAACGACTGTGGCGACCGCGTCGGAGGTCTTTGAAAGCTATAAAAGGATAAAGTATGAAATATTGTGATCGATTTAAAAGGCGTTTTGGGTAAAAGAAACCGGACTGTGACGTTTGCCGCAGTCCGGTTTTTATCATTCGGTCACTCTGTTGTAATTAAGCGTTACGCTCGTCAGCGTCTGATCGGTTATCGAAAGCTTATCGTCCTCAATGGTGAAATCGTAGCTTCTCGTGTATGAGATCCCGAGAACACTGTAGGTTATCGAAAGGACCATGTTTTCGGAATCCACCTCGTATTCGCCGTCGGTCGAGACATTTGATATCCCGAGCGTTACGATTCCGTCCTTTTTGAACTCAAATGTTCCTATCTCATAGTCGCCCTTCCATTTACCGAGTATCTGTTTTTCGGGCGTCTGGCTCTGTAAATAGAGAAATACTCCTACGCCGGCTCCGGCAACAACGACTATGGCGATTATAAGCGCAATGACTTTTTTCATTTTTTTGACCTCTCTTTTATTGGATTTGTGGTTATTATAATACATGTCGCGATATTTGTCCACAGCTTTTGATAATAAAAATCCAAATGCCGCGTGTCAAAACCGTTTCAAATGAATAAAATGAAGGTGAAATGTTTTTTACGGAGGTTTTATCATGTATATTTATCTTTCACCTTCGACTCAGGAGGGAAACATCTTTGTCGACAATTCGGGCAGCGAGGAATACTATATGAATCTCATTGCCGACGCGATGCTGCCGTATCTGACTTCATACGGTATATATTATAACAGAAATTCTCCGAATATGTCCTCGCGGTATATTGCCGCTGAGTCGAACAGAGGAAATTACGACCTTCATGTCGCGATACATTCAAACGCATCGCCCGAAGGGCGCGAGGGTGAAAACAGAGGACCTAAGATCTATTATTATGCCGACAGCGTGGAGGGCAAAAAAGCGGCGGAGCTTATTGCGGATGAAATGAAAAAGATATATCCCGATAAAGACCTTGTCGAGGTTTTGCCGAATAAAACTCTTATCGAGCTGAACAGCACAAAGGCTCCCGCAGTGTTTGTCGAAACGGCTTTTCACGATAATGTCGATGACGCGAGCTTCATAAAGAATAATATCGACAATATAGCGAGGGCGATATCGAACGGAATCAACAGATACGGCGGCAAAGCAGTGGAGTCAACGGAGCTTAACAGGGGAAAGGTAACGATCGACAGCGGCGTTTTGAACGTCAGAAACGCTCCGAACACAAGAGCGAGGATCATCGGCAAGCTCAAAAACGGGGATGATGTTACAATACTTAAATCCTCTCCGGGTTGCTATCTCATAAGAAACAACAGTATTATCGGATATGTCAGCAATAAATATGTTAAGCCATCGTGACAAAAATGTAAAAAATATGACACGCGCGTTAAAGTACTTGATTTTAGACGTCAAATGAAATATAATTAGGATGTATCAATTTATGAAAGGAACGATAAAATATGAAGGTAAAAAGACTTACTGCGGCGTTTATGGCGACCGTCCTTGCGCTTTCGCTTTGTTCCTGCGGCGCTGACGGCGGCAAGAGCGGAGGAAAGAATAGCGGAAAGAGCAACACTTCCGCCGGTGAAAGCGTAAACGATCTTAAAATAGGCGTCCTTTATGACGACGCGGCAAACGCCAACTGCGCGTCATATTATCAGAAACAGGGCATCATGAAAGCTGCCGAAGAGTTAAAGCTTGACTCAAATAAAATAATTGAAAAAATTGAGGTTACAAACGTCTATTTTGACGCTAACGATAAGTTTTCATTGAAGACTACTGACGCGACTAACGAAAAAGATACCAAGAAAGCCGATAAGACAACGGCGGAAGCTAAAGAAACGACAGCCGTAAAAGATGAGACGACGAAGGCTGAAACGACCGCAAAGGCGACGGCGGCTAAAGATACGACAAAAGAAACAAAAGCCAAAGACACAAAGACGACAACGGCAAAAGCAAAGGATACAAAGGCTACCGCCGCAAAGGCAAAGAAGGAAAAAGCCGAAACGACAGAAAAAGCGGTTCCGACCCAGCAGGCCGTTACGCTTCCTCCCGTTGTACACGAAACTGCTCTCGATGCGGTAAGGTCTTTGGTAAACGATAAATGCAACGTCATCATCATGACTTCGCGCGCGTATAAAAATATTACCGAATATTTGGCGCCTCAGCTTGAGGATGTTATTTTCATCCAATACGGCACGGTCGACAAAGAGCTTGACAACCTTCTGTCTTATACCGACAGGATGTATGAAGCGTTATATGTTGAAGGCGCGGCGGCCGCCAAGCTTTCAAAGAGCGGAAATCTCGGCTATATCGCAACGGTAGCTTCAAGCGCCGTTAAAGACAACGTAAACGCTTTCTATGCCGGCGCGGCTTCGATCAACAAAAAGGCGTCCGTATTCTTTACGACCATTGATACCAACTTCGACCTTGTACTTGAAACGACTAAGACAGAAGCGCTCATTAAGAAAAACAAGTGCGACGTTATAGCTCAGAACGTCTACACCGCGCTTCCGCAGGTTGCGGCGGAAAAGGCAAAGAAATACTGCTTCGGCTTCGGTTACGATATGTCGAGCGACGCGCCTAAATTCGCGGTTTCAGCCGCAATATGGAATTGGGACGTATATTTTACCCAGATATTTAAAGAGATCAAAGCTGATGAAATAACGTCAAAGGTCTATTCCGGCGGAATTAAAGAGGGACTTGTCGGATTGAGCGCTGTCCGCATTGACAATGACGCCGTCAATAAAGTCGTCGATAAAGC
>JAILLJ010000049.1 GCA_024693205.1 Clostridiales bacterium
TACAACTGGGACAACAATCTTGACAACAACGCGATCCTTGCGCTGTACTCGCAGGTCTCCTTCTTTGCCCAGTATCTGTTCACCCGCTTCGGCAACCGCTTGATATACGAAGCAGTAGCCGGTTTTGGTTTTTATCTTAAATTACTTCTTAAAAATTCTGAATATCCATCCGAACAGGAAATCGAGGACCGAAAGGAAGATCGTGAGAACGGTGACGTTCATCGTTATGGTGAATCCGTCGTATGTAACCGAAAGGGGCTGTATTCCGGGGATCTTCGAGTTGTAGCCGCTGACACGGATGGCGTTAGGATCGGTCACGGGAACGGTCGTTCCGTCGGAATATGTTACTTCGATCGTCATGCCCGACTTGTTAAACGCCTGGCCGTATCTGTATCTCGTCTTGGGGAAGTCCTTGATGTTGACATTGATGACGTGTCTGATGACTGTTTCATATATCCACTCCGCGTCAAGAAGACTTTGGTTGTTTCCGCCGAAAACGATGTTTGCTTTATCGTTTCTGTCGCCTTCGTAATATACCTTACCGAGCTTTACACAGCCGTCGAACGCGTTTACGCCTATCGTCTTGACCGATTTTGAGAACGTGATCTCCTGAAGATTTTCACAGCCCTTGAACATGTTGTCGTCTATCTTCGTGATATGGTAGGGCAGCTTGATCTTTCTTAAATTCGTGCAATATCCGAACGTACCGTTTTCAATGACGAGAACGCTGTCCGTCATGGAGATCTCATAAAGCTTCGTGCAAACGCTGAACGCGCCGTAAACGATCTTCGATACGGAATCCGGAACGGCAAATCTCTCTTCGACAGCCGTCGGAACGGCGATGAGAACGGACATATCCTTCGTATAAAGCGCTCCGTCCTCGGATTTGAAGTAGGGACTGTCGTCGGCGGCGACGATGGCCTTACATGCTCCGATATATCCCATATTTCCCTTCAACGCTCCGCAAGCGGCAAGAGCGCCTGTTCCGATCGTCTTAACGGTTTTCGGTATCAGTAAATATTCGACTCCGCTGAAATAGAACGCGAAATCGCCGATCTCGGTAACGCCTTCGGGGATATCAAATTCCGACATGCTTGAACAGCCCTTGAACGCATACGTGCCGATCGTTTTAAGACGGCTGCCCGGGGCGATGCTTGCGTCGGTAAGTACGTCGCATCCCTCAAACGCATGGTCGCCTATCGTCTTGACCGTATCGGCGATCAAAAGACGATAAAGGTTTTTGCAGAAGCAGAACGTATAGTCTCCGATGCCCGTAACGCCGGTATCGATAACGACTGTTCTGACTGCCTGAACGTATTTATTCCAGGGACTGCTGTTCGTTTCGGGGAAAAGGGGACCCGAAGCGATATCGTACATATCTCCCGTTCCGGAAACAGTGAGGATGCCGTCGGAGTCGAGCGCCCATTTGACATTATCTCCGCACAAGCCTTCAGCCAGCACCGACGCGGCGCTCGCCGTAAACAGTGTCGCAGAAAAAGCGGAAAACGCCATAATTGAGGCAAGCGCGACCGCAAGTATTTTTACGACGGTTTTATTTGTTTTCATCTTTTTTACCTCCGTTTTTTTAACTATGTAGCAACATTATAACATCTGTTTCGACTCTTATCAAGAGAAATAAACATTTATTGTTATTTTTTTTAATTATGTCGCCGTTTCCGCCGAAATAAATAAAACATGCGCCCGACATGCGGCGTACCGCAGCGGGCGCAGAAAAAAGGAGGTTTTACATTTTACGCGCTGATAAATTTGATCCGATGTTCTTAGCCGGCTGTTTTCAGCCTGATAAGATTAAGCACATACAGTACCGTTGAGGTCACGATCGCATTTATCATGTTGAAGAACGAGGTAAGGGTCTGGCGAATGCTGCCGGGTCTTTTTGTTTTTATCCCGTACGAAAGCTCTTCATTCCAAAGATATATGTAAATCTCTTCGTTATATCCGTACGCCGACCCGTCAAGCTCATATGAATAACCGAGCGCATCGTCCTTATATCCCGTTTTACTTCCGTCGATAAGAAAGTCGTTTCCGTCATAAACTGCGATCTTGCTCGTGCCGTCCTTATAATTTATTTTAAGCTCAAGTCCCTTGAGATCATAAGAATAATAGAAGTTCAATGAAGCTCCGCTGTCGTTTATTTCAAACACATATTTCCCGTCCACTCCGTGAATGTATTTTCCGTTATGCGGCTTTTTTATTACCTCAATACTTTTTATGGGATAATCTATGACGGTTATATCATATGTCAGAATTGTTTTTTTATCCGAAAACACGAGCTTCACGGTATTTTTGCCTATCACGTAATCGTCAAGAACAATACCGGATTCTCCGAGGAGCTTAAAAAAACTGAACGAATAATCCCCTCTGTCTTTTTCGGTGGCGGATTCTGTCTTTAATATAAAGAATTCTTGTTTCCGGCCGTCCATATCAACAGATAAGCCGCTTTCAAATTTAATATTTACTACCGCTCCGGAAAGCGATATGAATAGCGAAGGCTTGATGTTGGTGAATTTATCTATTTCCGTTTTATCCATATAGACGAGCCTTTCGGGAAGCTTCTTAAAACAGATATCTGAAATGCCGCCCAGGAATTCTGCATTAACATTAAACGTCTCCGTCTCGTTTGCGAAATGGTTCCTAATATTAACGCCGTATAATTCGCCGCTTTCCAAAAACTCAAAAACAACGTCGTCATTTCCCGCTATTGCGACGCCGCCCGGCTCCGTCATTATCATGATCCTGACGGGATCGTCGCAGTCGGAGGCAAATCTGTAATATCCCGTTTCTTCCGGCTTGAACCAGAAAACAACGTCTTCATCTTGCATAAGAGTTATCGCCGTCGAGCCGAGTCCGAGCGTCTCCGCCGACTGTATCTTTTCCGCGGCGAAAGACATAATACTAAGCGAGGATAAAGCTGTTATTGCCGCGAGAAATGCCGCGACCGCATGTAATATCTGTTTTTTCATTTTTAACCGTCCTTTTCTTTTTATTTTTACTTCCACCTATTATTCGTTGTTTCTTAAAAAAACACTCACATATTTTTAAAAACTTTTTTCGGGACTGTCTCTATAAAAATCGAAGTTGAAATAATGTCCCGGGTGTGGTAAATTATAAATATACAGTTCATTTTATGACCGTCATCGGTGAAAAGAGGTAAAAAAATGACAATCGGATACACTTGCGGAGTTTTCGATCTTTTTCATATAGGTCATCTAAATCTTTTAAAAAACGCAAAGGGGATGTGCGATAAGCTGATCGTCGGCGTAACGGTTGACGATCTCGCCGCCTATAAGGAAAAAAAGCCCCTGATCCCCTTTGAGGACCGAATAGAAATAGTCAGAAGTATAAAATACGTCGACGCCGCGGTACCGCAATACGATATGGATAAGCTGACCGCCTGTAAAAAGCTCGACGCCTCCATCCTTTTTGTCGGCGACGATTGGTACGGTACCGACAAATGGAGGGATTACGAAAAAGCTTTTAACGAGGCGGGCATACGCATCGTCTATTTCCCGTACACGAACGGCGTAAGCTCGACAAAGATAGGCGAAACGCTCCGTACCGTTCGCGGCTGGCCGACGGAAAACCGAAACGGTGAAACAAGATAAGAGGAATATAACGATTTGAAAAACAGTTTTGATCTCCAAAAGCGAAAGGATATGTCCGATTTCCTGATGTACAGATGTCTTCACTCGGGAGTTTCGGCATATCCCGAATATCCTCCGAAGCTTGCCGACGTTTCATTCCCGCGTATTCCCGTAGGAAGCGCGGACGAGCTTGAAAAAGCTCTGAAGGAACAGGTGACCGCCGCCGCTTCCGACGGAAAAGCGGCGCTGGCTCTCAGCGGAGGTATTGATTCCGCCATCCTCGCGAAGTTCATGCCGAAGGGCTCCGTCGCGTACACGTTCCGCTGTGTCGTTCCCGGAAAGCAGGTCGTCGACGAGTCGATCCGCGCGTCAAAATATGCCGAGGAATGCGGGCTGAAACATGAGATAACAGATATCACGTTCGACGAAGCGCTGTCGGTATGCGATACGCTTATGAAGCACAAGGGAGCGCCGATACATTCCATCGAGGCGCAGATATATCTCGCGTCGCTTCGCGCAAAAAAAGACGGATTTAAAAGATTTATCTTTGGCGAAACGGCGGACGCGGTCTACGGCGGACTTGACGGACTTCTCGGAGAAGATCGGACGACGGGCGAGTTTATCGAGCGTTTTTCATTCGTCGCGCCCTATAAGGTCATGTACGATCCCGCTCCGGATTACTCCCCGTTTTACGACATTGAAAAAGACGGTCATATCGACGCGCACGATTTTATAAACAAATATTTCTTCCGCGAATCTCTCGGCTCGTATCTCAACGCCTGCGAGACGGCGGGGATAGAATTTATCGCGCCCTATTCAAGAACAAAAATGTCCGTTCCGATAGATTACGAAAAAATTCGGAGCGGAAATTCAAAATATTTTGTGAGAGAGGTCTTTTCAAAACTTTATCCCGGATGGGAGACGCCGAAAAAAACTCCGATGCCGCGGCCGGTCTCAGAGTGGCTCGGAAGCTGGAGCGGCCCCGTGAGAAGCGAATTTATCCCGCACTGTACCGACGGCATGACCGGAGACATGAAGTGGATGGTATTTATACTTGAAAGATTTTTAAATTTAATGGAAAAATAATTCGGGGGCGGGCGGATAGTATCCGCTTCAAAGTCGGGGTCGGCAGTGCCGACAGCCAAGTCGGGCAGACAGCGTGATGTGTCTTTCACGCTGTCTGCCCGATTTTTGTTTGTCAAATTGTAGGGAACGCCCAAGGGATGGTCGAGGGAAACGGCATCTGGAAACGACGACAACCCCTCAGTCACGGTTGTCGCCGTGCCACCTGTCTCATCCGCCGCATTGATCGGCGCTTCTGAGTCTCCGATCTATTTAATTATCTCCCTCGTCATTCATAATGAGGTCGGCGTAGATCGGGAAATGGTCGGAAACGAACCGTCCCGCTATCCCTTCGGTGACTGTTCTGTAAACTACGGGAGTAAACTTATCGGAGCAAAGAACAAAGTCGATGACATAGTTCGCCCTGTAAATGGGGTCGCCGTTGTGAAACGTTCCGTATGTCATGCTGTCCTCGGCGGTCAGCGCAGTATCGGAAAGCGTTTCGGTCATTATCCGATAGGCTGATGAGCTTCTCGTTGAATTCAGATCGGCGGTAAAAACCACTCTCTCATCGGGGAAACAGTTTTCGATGAGCTTGGTCACCATCTTTGCGCTTTCCTCGCACGCCTTATCGCCTATATGGTCAAAATGCGAATTGATATGGACATATGTTTCGCCCGAAACCCTGTTTTTCAGCCTGACCCATGTACAGACGCGTTTACAGTCGGCATCCCATCCTACAGAAGGCGCTCCCGGCGTTTCGGAAAGCCAGAAGGTGTTGCTGTCGATCAGCTTATATTTCGATCTTTTATAAAATACCGCTGTGCATTCGCCTTTGCCGTTGCCCTCTCGTTCTCTGCCCTCCGAGGCGTAGCCGGGAAGAAGAAGCTTCAGCGCCGCCATCCATCCGGGCGTGGCTTCCTGGACTCCGAACGAATCGGGGTCGGCGGACAGTATCTCCGCCACTACAAGCGAGATCCTCTTTCTCATTTCCACTCCGGCAAATTCGCCGTAGCGGATATTAAACGACATTACCCTTACTGCATCCTTATCCTTTTCCGTTATCCCGATCCTCGGAAAGTCGATATCCTTACAACTGTCGGCGTAGGTGATACCGAAGGCAGATGAAATTGCCATCACGGCCGAGATCAGACCGGCGAGAATTTTTCCGAAAATAACATTCATATCCGTCGCTCCTTTTTTCTGCTTTTTTCTATATTATCACCGCATGTTTTGTTTGTCAATCGAGCTTTGTTTTCTTTTATCCGCTTGAATATATCCGATCGGTCTGATATAATATTTATCATAAAATATTCACGGAGGAAGAAGAAATGTTGGAATACATCCTTTACGCGCTCGTCGGATTTTTTGTCGGCGGCGTCATGTTCAGCTATCTCATCCCCAAAATTTTCTGCAAGGTCGACACGGTAAAGGAAGGAAGCGATCACAACCCCGGAGCCGCCAACGCGATCTCCGTCGCGGGCAAGGGCGTCGGGATCATCTGTCTTTTGCTCGACGTCGCAAAGGGATTTTTGCCCGTGTTCCTTGCAAAGACCTTTATCGGAAACGGCGCGGAAGACCCGCTTTTAAATCCGCTTTTCTCTCTCGTCATAATCGCTCCGACGGCGGGACACGCGTTTTCGCCGATGATGAAATTCAAGGGCGGCAAAGCCATCGCCGTCACATGCGGCGCGCTTCTCGCGTTAGCTCCCCAAAGTCTCGACGTCGTATGGCTCGTCCTTATCATGACGCTGTTAAGCCTTGTCGTCATAGTCAAGCCCGATTCGCTGAGAATGATAATCTCGATGTCCTTGCTCTTCGTTTTCAATATAGTTTTAAACGATATCCTTTCCGTTCGCATCGGCGTTTGCGTCATAGCGGCGATAGTTATCTTTAAACACGTCATAAATTACGGCGAAGAAAAGGCGAACGTGAGACTGTTTTTCATGAAGAAAAAGTGATACATTTTTTGACGTAAATATTTTAACAAAAGGATGATACGATGCCTTATATCAGAAAACGCGAGGAAGAGCTGACCTGTATCCAGGAATCTGCTCCGCTGCAAAACGAAACCGATTTCGGCACCGATTTTGTCTGCGTCTACGGAGTGAGCGGAGACATGGTCGAAAGGATAAAAAAATTCCGTGACAGGGGTTACGTCATCCACCTTATGACGGGTATCGCCTGGGGCGGCTACGACGATTATTTTAACGGCGACTGGGACGGAAGAGATCACCGCGACGAGACTCAAAAGAGCCGCGACGGCTCGATGACCGGCGGCGATATCCATTCTTCGGGATACATCGTACCGACGATATCATATACAAATTACCTTATCGAAAAGTTGAAGCTCGCCGTCGACGCGGGAGTTGAAGCCATCCACGTCGAGGAACCGGAATTTCTCAATGCCGGCGGCTACAGCGACGCATTCAAGCGTGAATACAAGCTCTATTATCATGAGGACTGGACGCCTCCCCACGAGAGCGTCGACGCTCATTACAAAGCGGCGAAGTTAAAGGCGTATCTCTATCGCCGCGCGATAGAAAGAGTCAGCCAGGAATTACGCGAATACGCGCTCGTAAACTACGGGAGAGTGCTCCGCTTTTATGTCCCGACACACAGCCTTTTGAACTATTCCCAATGGAAGGTCATGAGCCCCGAGGGAACGATGACCGACATCCCGTCCCTTGACGGCTACAAGGCTCAGATATGGATGGGCACGAGCCGCGAAGCGAACGTATATAACGGCGTCTATAAGGAGAGGACCTTCGAGACGGCTTTTCTCGAATACGGAATCATGCAGGAGCTCGTCAGAGACACAGGCAGAACGATGTGGTTCGACAACGACCCGATCGAAGACAGACCTTGCTATACATGGGACAGCTACCGCGTCAATTATAAAAAGACTTTAATAGGCTCGCTCCTTCAGCCGCGTATAAACAGGTTCCAGGTCTCGCCCTGGCCGCGCCGCGTATTTTGCAGGGACGCCGTATATCCGAAGGACGATCCCAACGCCGTTCCGATCCCCGAGGATTACAGGACACAGCTTTTAAATATTTTTCAGATGCTCGGAACATTCGGCACCGAGGATCATGAATATAAAAACAAGACGCCCGACGTCGGAGTTTTTCTCTCCGACACGGCCATGTTCCAGCGAAATTTTTCCGACGACGTGATGGCAAAAAAGGATGAATATCCGCCCGTCGGAAAGATAGATATCCGCTCGACGTCCAACTACTACGTCGGTCTTGAGCAGGTGCTTAAAAACGGCAACAGGCTCGACTTTTACGAGTCGCTCGCTTTCCCGCTCTTTTACGGAATGGCTTTGCCGCTCTTAAAGGGAGGACTTCCCGTTCGTCCCGTCCAGCTCGAAAATATAATCCGCTATCCGTCATATCTCGACAATTACAAGCTGCTTGTTTTAAGCTATGAATTCATGAAGCCCCAAAACGCCGAGGTCAACATGTCGCTCGCAAATTATGTGCTCGACGGAGGAACGCTCGTTTATGTCGGCGACGGAACGGACCCGTTCCACAATATAAGATCGTGGTGGAACAGCGGAAAAAATAATTTCAAAACGCCGCTCGAGCATCTTCTCTCCGTGATGAAAATACCCGACGACGCGCCGGACGGAGAATACTCCTACGGCAAGGGAAAATTCGTACTCATAAGAAAGAGTCCCGCTGACTTTTGCGTCGATAAAGATCTCGCTTCATCGTACCGCGAAAAGATATCGGAGCTTATCGGGACAAGGCTTGACAAAAACTATATCTCGCTTCGCCGCGGAGAATATATCATAACCGCTGTCATGGACGAGTGCGAAAGCGACGAGCCGTTCGTACATACCGGCAGATTTGTCGATATGCTCGATCCGACGCTTCCGGTCATAAGCGAAAAGACTGTTTATCCCGACGATTTCGCCGTTTTATATGACCTCGATTTTATAAAAGACAAAAGCGCGGAAATAATCGGCACATCGATCCGCGCCGAAGAATTTGACGTAGACGAAAACGGATTTGTCTTTAAGGGACGCGGCGCGTACTGTAACGCGAATATCCGTCTTAAGCTCCCCGAAAGACCGGAAAAGGCGAGCGGAAAGATAACCCTCGCCGACGCCGAAGAGACAAAGGATATCGACGTCGATCTCACATGGGACGAAGACACCGGCACAGCCCTTCTCTCGTTTAAAAACACCGCGGGGCTTACGGAGATACGGGGAGAATTTATAAAGCGGTGATATTTAGTCTATCGTCTTTGGCGAAGACAAAAAAATAAACGCCCAAGCAGACAACGTAAATTTTCGCGCTGTCTGCTTTTTATTTTTTCAGGCGTTTTTGTAAATCGTAAAAATGCTCCCCTGAGTAAGGGGCGCTCGCGTTGAGCGTTCAAAGCCTACCGTCCCGGCCCCGATTTCACCATGTTATTTTCGTATAATCAACTCAACCCCCGCCTTCCGCAAAACACACCGATACATTTCGGCATATTATATCTTGACCCCTCTATTTATAATTCTCTTTCGGAACAAATATCTGTATTTCCCCCTCTCTGCCTTAGGAGATCATTATTGCCGCTGCCGAACAAAAGTTAAAAAAGTTGTTCAATATCTTGACAAATCAAGGAAAAAGTGATAAAATTTTTGTACTATAGATATAGTATATGGTAATAATGTTTGTATTATTCGTTTAAAGAATAATGATGCGCCGTGACGTACAATATCTTGTAATGACAACGGCGTGTGATACAATTTTTGACTTTTCATTTTAATGAGCGTTCTTAAGGCTTCTATCCGAAAGCGCGGGACTTTCATCATAAATGAGCGGTCTTGATATAAACAATTACCTTTTATTCATTACATTCTAATTTCCTAAAAAATGACAGGGGGAGATATCATGGAAATCAGGAGGACAATAAAGAAAGCGCTCAGCGTCACGCTTGCGATAGCGATGGTGCTGACTACGTTTTTCTTTACCGATCTCGGCTTAAAGCTGGGACTCGGGACGGATGCAAAAGCTTACTCTTCCTACAGCCAGACATGGGCTAAAGAGTATAACTATCCGTCGGGTCAAAAGTTTGTTAAAAACATCGGACTGTACTGGAGCACCAGTACGGGCGCCGCGGCGAGATCGGGTATTACCGACAACGGCATGGTTCTTGCCGGCGGTCCCGACCTTCAGTCCGGTGTAAGTGGAATCTGGATCTATTACGGCTATACCCAAACGACAGATCCTACCGCGTCCAACTGCTGCCGCGGAATAAGAATATCCCATGATGAAGCGGGCCAGGCGGCAAACGTCGTCTATGCCAACGGCTCCGACTCCGACGGAAACGGAGCCGGCACACATACATATACCAGCAATGTTGTTTGGTATAAATGTAATTCGGGCTATAACTCGACATACAGTCCCGCGCTTACCGGCGACGGAGCGGTCGACCTCAACAAGGGTAAGAGCGGATCGGACGACATGAAGATGTTCGCGACGTACGACCGCGCGTTCGGTCCCGCAATAAGCGATACACACTGTACTGAAAACAACCGTGAGGAGGGCGGCACGACCGCGGCGAGAACCACTCCCGGCTGGACTGACGTTATCGACTTCCCGACAGGAACGATCCGTGACGTCAACCAGGGATGCGGATCATCGTCCGACGACCTTTACCTTCACTTCTACACTCCCTGTACGCTCGTTACCACGTCGACGCTGAGAAGCAAATATTCAACGGGCGTTACCTATTATAATAACAGGACTCGCTATACGAGCGGCAGC
>JAILLJ010000050.1 GCA_024693205.1 Clostridiales bacterium
CGCCGACGCTGCGCGGCAGGAGGCCGAACGGCTGCGTCAGGAAGCGATCGAACTCAAGAACAAGGAACTGGAAAACGCCAAGGCGCAGGCGCTGCGCATCACGGAACAGGCGCGGCGCGAGGCGAACGCGCTGCTGATGGAGCTGGAAAAGCTGCGCAAGGAGCGCGACAAATCACAGGACGCCGCGGAACTGGCACGGCGTGCGCGGCGTACCGTGCGCCGCGGCATCGACGCGATCGACGCGGCAGCCGATCCGGTCGTCAGTCTGTTCGATCCCGACGAGCCGTACGAACTGCCGCGACCGCTGCAGGCGGGCGACACGGTCGTGATCGCGTCGCTGGGCAAGCAGGCGAAGGTGCAGTCTCCGCCGGACAAAAACGGCAACGTCGAGGTGATGGCGGGCACGGCGAAAATGCGCGTGTCCGAGACGTCTTTAAGGCTCGTCGAAAAAAGCGCGAAGAAAAATGAAGCGCCGAAAAGGCGAAACATAAACGGCGTCGAGAGCCGTCTGAATTTAGCGGCGAAAACACAGCTCGACCTTCGGGGGATGACGGTCGACGACTGCCTTATCGAGCTTGACAGATTTATCGATATGTCGATGAGAACGGGCGTGAACGAATTTACCGTGATACACGGCAAGGGCACCGGCGCTCTTAAAAGAGCCGTGACCGAGTACCTGAAAAAATCCCCCTACGTCAAGTCCCACCGCTTAGGCGTCTTCGGAGAGGGAGAAGACGGAGTGACGATCGTGGAACTGAAATAATATAAGACAAGACCACACGACTTCGCCGCAACGGGCACAAAAAGGAACGTTGAGAATTGGAAAAGACAGATAAAAAGACACAGGAAAATTCGTGTATTTCAAACCATTGGGATAAACCTATATACTTTGATAAAGCTGTGTTTTGCGGGGATAAAATTAAAGATAAAAATATCATACTAAACTATTTGTATTCTTGTCCTCGGACGTGGTTTACTACCGGACGAGTAATTGACCACGTCAAAAATGTTCAGATAGAGACGCGTGTCGATAATGTAAGATCAGACGGAGAGTATGAATGGTCTGAAACAGATATTTACCACTTTGAAAAGTATGATATGCCCTTAAACGATGAGTTTATAAATCATGTTTTAAATAAACAAAGGAGCAGTTGAGTTAAATACCGATGACGGGGATGTAATTAAATGATATACGGCTTCGCCGTATGATATACCGCTTAGGCGCGGCATGATATATTGCTCCTTCGTCGCAATATGATATAATATCCGTTCCATCATATGCCGGAGGCATATATCATCGCACGAAGTGCGATATCATACCGAAGGTATATCATCCGTTCCGGCAAGGAACGGATGTCATTAAAAGAAACCTGATTTGTCGATAGACAAATCAGGTTTCTTTCATGGTGGACACATTGGGGCTCGAACCCAAGACCTCTCGCGTGTGAGGCGAACGCTCTGACCAGCTGAGCTATGCGTCCTAAAATAAAAGAGCAGACAAAAGGAGCCTGCTCTTTTTTTGGTGACCCGGACGAGAATCGAACTCGTGTTACCGCCGTGAAAGGGCGGTGTCTTAGCCGCTTGACCACCGGGCCATATTGGTAGCGGCAGTCGGATTTGAACCAACGACACTTCGGGTATGAACCAAATGCTCTAGCCAACTGAGCTATGCCGCCATGTATATCGCTTGTAAAGCTTGTCTATTATATTACACCGAGAGGCTTTTGTCAACACTTTTAATAAAAAAATATTTATATTTTTCTTTATTTCCATGTGATAATTTATACTCGCTTTACAGCGGTCTTATTTTATGCTATTATTTATACATTAAAGTCGGGGGAAGGTAAAAAAATGAACATTCTCGTGATAGGCGACGTTGTGGGAAAGGCGGGCTGCGACTTTCTCAGGACGCATCTGCCCTCATTCAAGAAGCTTAAAAATATCGATCTCTGTATAGCGAACGGCGAAAACTCCGCGCCCGGCAACGGGATAACGAGCCAGTCCGCCGAGCATCTTTTTTCGAGCGGAGTAGATTTTATAACCTCCGGAAACCATGCGTTCAATAAAAACGAGGTCGGAGAGCTGCTCGACAGAAGACAGGACGTGATACGTCCGGCGAATTATTGCGATGAATGTCCGGGCAGCGGCTTCGGCATAATAGATATGGGTTATACAAAGATAGGAGTTTTGAACCTGCTCGGGAACGCATTCATAAGCGACAATGTTGAAAACTCTTTTATCTGCGCCGAGAGGATGCTCCCGCTTTTGGCGGAATGTAAAACGATCCTGGTGGATCTTCACGCCGAAGCGACGGGCGAAAAGCGCGCTATGGGATTTTTCCTCGACGGGAAGGTTACCGCGCTTTTCGGCTCGCATACCCACGTTCTGACTGCCGACGAACAGATACTGCCGAAGGGCACGGCGTATATAACCGATATCGGAATGACGGGGCCTAAAAATTCCGTCCTCGGAGTGAAGCCCGAAATAGTTATAAGACGGCTTAAAACGGGGATGCCGGCGCGGTTCGATATCGCCGAGGGAGCGTGCATGATGAACGGCTGTATCATAAGCGTTGATATAAAGAGCGGCAAGGCGACGGGGATAGAAAGAGTCTGTATAGAGTGAGGTCGATAAAATGATAAGAAGAGCAGAGGAAAGAGACAGAGAGATATATTACGAAATGGCGGATGACTTTTATCATTCCGACGCGGTGATAAAGCCGATAGCGAAGGAAAAGATAAAGGCGGGCTTCGATATGATGATAACCGATAACCCCTACCTTACGGGCTATATCATCGAGCATGAGGGAAAGCCTGCGGGCTACGGCATCATCTCCGAAAAATTCGAGACCGAGGTCGGCGGGATCACCGTCTGGATAGAGGACGTCTATGTCAAAAGCGAATACAGGGGCAGGGGACTCGGCGG
>JAILLJ010000003.1 GCA_024693205.1 Clostridiales bacterium
CTTTTCGAGCTGCTGCTTATTGTCGAAGCAAAAGACCTTTTTCTTGCCCTCGAATTTCGCGTAGTGATAGAGCGCGCTGTTGGCTGTCTTTGCGATTATCGGGTAATCGAAGTCGAAGGTCAGCGGAGTCTTTTCCTTACAGTCGTATACGAACGTCTTGGGATAAGGTATATCGAGCTCCTCCATAAGCTCGTAAAACTTGTCCTTTAAAACGACGGCGTTCATGACGTCCTCGCTTATATAGGGGATGATATAGTATTTTGAAAGCTGTTCCCTGTTTTCGATAAGTATGCGGACATACCAGTCTCCGCAGCCGAGGACGAGCAGCTTTTTGTTTACGGAGTATTTTTTACCGATCTCCATAAGCGTCGGGATAAGCACATCCTTGTTTTCAAGCCCCTCGTAATAGAGGCTTTCGCAAAGGCCGCTCATGACGACGGGGCCGCCCTGAGACATATTCACCGCCAAAGATTTTATCTTGTATTCCTCGTAAAACGAGCGGATAAGACTGTATGCCGTTATGTCGCCGCCCAAAATAACGGGGAGAAAATCATATTCCTTAAATTCCATTTTTATATTGTCCTTTCGCCGAAGGTTTTGCCTTAAATATTGTTTTATTATTCCGCCTTATTATACGGACGATATCTTTTTAAGACGCTTCATGACGTCGTTTTCGCCCCTGCCGAAATAGTCGTGAAGTATTTTATATTCCTCAAAGAGGCGGTCGTATATCTTTGAATTTTCTTTGTTCGGATAATACACCGTGTCCTTGACCTTGCCCATCTTTTTTGCCGCATCAAAAACGTCGTCGTATCCGCCGTTTTTGTTTCCCGCGGCGACCGCGCCGAATATCGCCGAGCCGAGGGCGCCGCCCTGGTCGCTTCCGGCTATTTTAACGGGCATTTTGATGACGTCGGCGTATATCTGCATCATCATCGGATCCTTTTGAGAGATACCGCCCGCGGCATAAAACGCCTTTACGGGAACGCCGTAGCTGTTGAACGTATCTATGATCATCCTCGTGCCGTACGCCGTCGCCTCGATAAGCGCCCTGTAGATATCCTCGGGCTTTGTGCGAAGCGTCATGCCTATCATCATTCCCGAAAGATCACTGTCGACAAGCACCGAACGGTTTCCGTTCCACCAGTCGAGCGCGACAAGGCCGCTCTCACCCGGCTTTTTGGACTCGCACTTTTTGCGGAGGTATTTATGGATATTCATTCCCGCTTTTTCGGCCTCGTCGTAATATGACTTCGGAAGGCAGTTTTCGATAAACCACTGGAAATGATCGCCGACACAGCCCTGTCCGGCTTCGTAGCCGTAAAAGCCCGGCATGATGCCGTCGGCGACTACTCCGCAAATGCCCTTTACCTGGCATTCCTTTGTTCCCATCATCATATGACAGGTAGAGGTGCCCATGATGGCGAGCATTTCACCGGGCTCGCTTATCCCGACGGCGGGAACGAAAATGTGAGCGTCTATAACTCCGACGGCGACGGCAGTCCCGACCTTAAGTCCGGTCATCTCCGCCGCTTTTTCGTTTATCTCTCCCGCTTTTTTGCCGAGGGGAAGAATGTCACGGCCGAATTTCTCGTCGACGACATGCTCGAGACGCGGATCGAGCGCCTTGAAATATTCGTCGGACGGGAAGCCGGTGTTTTTGTTCCACATCGCCTTGTAGCCGGCGCAGCAGGCGTTTCTCGTCTCGCTGCCCGTAAGCTGCCATATGATCCAGTCGGCGGCCTCGATGAATTTATCGGCGGCGGCGTAGATCTCCGGCGCCTCGTCGAGCACCTGCCAGACCTTCGGGAACGCCCATTCGGACGATATCTTTCCGCCGTAGTTGTCGAGCCAGCGCTCATTTCTCTCTGCGGCGATCTCATTCATCTTTACCGCGTATTTCTGCGCGGCGTGATGCTTCCAAAGCTTTGCGTAAGCGTGAGGCTCGTCGCTGTATTCCGAAAGGAAGCAGAGCGGCGTGCCGTCATTTTTTACGGCCAAAAGCGTACATGCCGTAAAATCTATGCCCACGCCTATTATATCGTCGGGAGAAACGCCCGATATTTTTATTACGTCGGGGACGGTGTTTTTCAAAACGTCAAGGTAATCTTTCGGATCCTGAAGCGCCCAATCCATGCCGAGCTTTTTGCCCGACGGAAGGCATTCGTCCATCACGGCGTGGGGATATTCGTAAACGGAGGACGCGATCTCTTCGCCCGTTTCGACGTTTACGAGAAGCGCTCTTCCCGATAGCGTTCCGTAATCTATTCCCAAGGTGTATTTTGACATATTTAACTATCCTTTCAATTCAGTTTTTATGTCGTTAAAGACGTCACTATCCCCGAATAAAGCTTTACGGGGTCGTTAAGAAATCTTTTTTTGATGGCGGTCGCCTGCGCGAAATCCGCGGCGTAAAGGGTAAGACTCATCAGGATGTCTCCCCTTTCGACTATCATAAGAGTTACATCGCAGCCGCCGTCGGGGCGCTCTTTTATTTCGGTTTTTGTCTCCTGAGCGTGGCGGGCGCGCGTCACCACCTGTATACCGGCGTTGACCGCCTCCTCGCGGATCGTCCTTGGCAGATCGCCCTTAAGCTCATTTACGGCATTTTTTCTGTCCTCGGTGACGGAGAGATATTCGTTCCCATCCTCGTCGAAGGTGACGACGACTGTGCCGTTTTTGATAAGGTCGTCAAGCGACTGGCTGACGTCGAAATAATTCGCTATGGCTTTTTCCTGGATTATTTCCGTCAACTGTTCCTTTGTGAGCGGCTTATCGAGAGTATTGAGAAGGTAGCAGATAAGCGTTTTTATCTCGTTTCGCGAACGAAGTCCTCCGACCTCTACTCCGGCGGAAAAAGCGTCGTAATCTTCCATAAAAACAGCGTGTCCTTTCGTCAAAACAGATTGTAATATTTATTGATCCTTATAAAACGGCTTTCCGAAGCGGCCGTGTTCTATCATATCGTCGGTTATGAATTTTTCGCCGCTGAAGCGGCTCCCCCAAACATTCGCCCACGTCTCGCAGTAAAGCTTATAATACGAAACTTTGTTTTTCTTGCGGTATTTCGAGATCGGCGGAAAGTTGCACCAGATGACCGACGGTATGGCTATTACAAACGGCCAGACGGGTCCCAGAACGACCGACTGTATCGTATGGCCGTATTCGTGGATCCTCGTATCGTGGCGCCAACCGTCATCGTGCTTTGCGTTTATAAAAATAAATATCCCTATCGAAACGCCGCCGAACGGCTTGTCGGTCGGAACGTATGTAATAAAGGAGTTGTGAAAATGCTCGTGCTCGCATTTTTTATAAAGTATCAGATAGCCGATAAATCCGACGAGGTTCTGAAGCGCGCCCCACGTAAACTGTATCAAATAAAACAGAGCCTTTTTCATTTTTTCCTCCCCTTTTATTTATGGTATTTTGTTCCGAGAGCTATCTCAAACGACCTGTAAAGCTGTTCGAGAAGCATTATCCGCGCAAGCTGATGCGGGAAAGTCATCGGAGACATCGAAAGCCTTACGTCGGCGATGTTTTTGACTTCGTCGGAAAGCCCGAACGAGCTTCCTATTATAAAGGTCATGCTCCCGCTTCCTCCGACCGCCGCCTTCATCATATCGTCGGACAGCCTCCTTGAGGACATCTCCGTACCCTCTATACATAACGCGTAAACGCGGGAATTTTTCGGAAGCTTTTTCATTATCGCTTCTCCCTCGCTTTTAAGCGCCGCCTTGACGGCCCCATCGGAGGGATTTTCGGGCAGTCTTTCGGGAGCAAGCTCGATGAGATCGAGGGAGCAAAGCGGTTTAAGCCGCTTTATGTATTCCGCCGACGCTTCTCTTAAATAGCTTTCTTTCAGTTTCCCGAGACATATTACCGTCACATTTATCATATCAAAGCACCGTCATTTTGGGAATATCGCAGCTCGGCGCGACCTTTAAAATATAGTCGCAGCCCTCCTCGGCTCCGACCTCGGTAAGGCACGAACGCGTCGTCTCGTATGCCAGCACGGGCACGTTGTTTTCCTTACTCAAATGACCGAGGAAATAGCGCTTTGTGCCTCCCTCCATAAGCCTTTTTACCGTTTCGGCGCAGGCGTCGTTTGAAAGATGGCCGACGTCGGAAAGTATCCTGCGCTTTGTCAGATAAGGATAATTGCCGTTTCTGAGCATCCCGACGTCGTGGTTTGATTCGATCATTATTAGGTCGCTGCCGTAGATCGACGAAAACATTTCCTCGGTGACCGTTCCCGTATCGGTCGCGACGGATATCCTCTTTCCGTCGGCGGTCGTAACAGAGTAACCGACGCTCTCCCTCGCGTCATGGGATGTATGGAACGGCTTTATGAACATGCCGTTGATTTCAATTCCTTCGGACGGCACGACGTCCGCCTCGAATTTATCTGTCAGAACTCCCGCTTTTTCAAGCTCCGCGAGCGTCCCCTCGGAGGCGTAGACCTTAAGCCCATGCATCCCGGCGAACACCCTAAGTCCCCTTATATGGTCGCAGTGTTCATGCGTTATAAAAACGGCTCCTATGGACGATATATCGACTCCGAGAGCGCTGAGCGCCTCGTTTTCTCTTTTGGCGCTCACTCCGACGTCGATGATTATCCCGCCCTTTGCGCTTCCTATGTATTCGCTGTTTCCGCTGCTGGAGGAAAACATGGGACAAAATCTCGCCAAGCCTTAAACATTCCCTTCACTTAAAAACGGTAGAAATAATAAACATTAAGTAGAAAAAACATTAAATAAAAAATCTTTAGGGACCCTCTGATAATTTGACGCGTTCGGATTGCGAGGAGATTTTGTAGGTCAGAAACATAGTCGTGATGCTTCGCTTGGAGCGCTCGCATCACTTCTTGTTTCTTCCTGATCAGATACTCCCTTCATCCGCCACCGGCGGCGGGAGCATCTGATCCGGTCAGATGAAGCAAAAAGCGGAGTCAATACTTTATGTATTGACGAGCATTTTTGTAAAATATGACGGAAAAAGATCCCGCAAGATGAATGCACGAGAATCTTTAGAGATGACCCAATACAAGTCCCGCCGTTTCAGGCAGTCCCAAAGAAAGATTCATACACTGTATCGCCGCTCCGGACGCTCCCTTGCCGAGATTGTCAAAGCGCGAGATGAGAAGTATCCTGTCGCTGTTTCCGTAAACGCCTATCTCCATCGTGTCCTTGCCCGTCAGCTCATTTGACGCCAAAAAGACGTTTTCGGGCGAATAACCGACGCATCTCACAAGCTCGGAGCCGTTATAATATCGCGAATAAATCTCGGCTATCTCTTCGGGCGAGGCTTTATCCTTAAGCAACTTTGACATCAGGGGCACAGTGACCTCCATGCCGCTGTAAAAGCCCGAAACAATGGGGCTGAAAAGCGGAAAATCGTCTATGCCCGTTATCGCCTTCATCTCTTTAAGGTGCTTATGTTTCTGGCCTACAGCATACTGTCGCGGGCTTTTAAGGCGAAAATCGTCGTTTGTGTCGTAGTCGGCGATCATCTTGTTTCCGCCGCCGCTGTAGCCCGTTATCGAAAAGCACGAAATCGGATAATCGGTCGGGATGACCCCTTCCTTAACGAGCGGATAAACGAGCGCTACAAAGCCTCCCGCGTGACAGCCCGGCACAGCGATCCTCTTTCCGTTTCGGATAGCTTCTCTGTGTTTTTCGGAAAGCTCCGCGAAACCGTAGCTCCAGCCGCTTTCTGTCCTGTGGGCAGTCGAAGCGTCGATGATTATGGTCTTATCGTTATTTACAAACGACACTGCCTCTCTGGCGGCGTCATCGGGAAGGCACAAAAAAGTCACGTCCGAAGCGTTTATCCTTTCGCTTCTCGCCGCGGGGTCTTTCCTGACGCTTTCGTCGAGCGTGATAAGCTCGATATCGTCCCTGTCCTTTAAACGGTCATAAATACGAAGTCCGGTCGTACCGGCCTTTCCGTCGATAAAAACCTTAAACATAAAAAATCTCCGACCCTATCTTAATAAACATATGCCTATTATACACCGACTTTGCGGTTTGTCAAGGCATAATTGAATATTTATGCAATAATACTGAATATTTTTACATTAAATCAAAGAAATATCGAAAAAATAACCGAAATAATAAATATCCTACTCGGAAAACAGTTCTTCCTGGAGCAAAAACAGCTCCTCACGCCGCCTGTTTTCTTCTTCCGTATTTATCTTTATATTGCCGAAACGGTCGATATCTATTATATTCCCCTCTCCGACCCCATAAGGCAGGATGGAGAGAGGGATATTTTTCATTCCGTATTCGGTTTCGCATACCGCGATATCATCTTCGATCCTGTCGACAGTCCATCTTATCATATCATTCACCGCTGACTACGCTGACGGACGTCCCGTCGCTCTCGATGACGACGGTACCGAGCTTGTCTGTCCTGTATATGGTCGTTCCGACCTTTTTGAGCGCCTTTACGACCTCGGCGTGAGGATGGCCGTAATCGTTGCCCTTTCCGCAGGATATAACGGATATCTCCGGTGAGACGGCTTTTAAGAACTGTTTGGAGTTTGAATACCTGCTTCCGTGATGTCCGACCTTCAGAACATCGGAGTCGAGATATGACGCGTAAGCGCCCTTTAAAATGTCTTTTTCCGCCTTTTTGCTTGCGTCTCCCGTAAACAGGAACTTCGTCTCGCCGAAGCTGACGCTTACAACGACCGACATGTCGTTGAGGTCGTCGTACTGCCCCTTAGGCGACAGTACTGTCATGGTAAGCCCGCCTAATGTATATGTATTTCCGACCTTGGCGGCGATGACCTTTGCGCCGGAAGCCTTGACAGCCTTAAGAAGCTTTAAGTATACCGACGTTGTCGGGGTCTTATCCTTTGATATTTTCGGCATTATCACATTATCTACGCCGAATGCCGATAGTACGTCCGGTAAACCTCCGATATGGTCGGAATGGGGGTGAGTCGCTATAAGATAGTCGAGCCTTTCCACGTTATTATTTTCAAGATAGTCAACGACCGTCTCGCCGTATTCGTCCTCGCTCGCGTCGATAAGGATATTTCCTTCGGCGACCGATATCAAAATACTGTCGCCCTGTCCGACGTCGATAAAGGAAACGCGCATCTTGTTCTTTAAACTGTCTTCATCCGTCAAACCGACAGCTTCAAATATTTCGTTCCATGTCGGAAAATCAAACGGCAGAACGCCCATTTCGCCGAGCGTCACGAGAAGGCCGAAGAAAACCAAGACGGCGACGAAGATCGTCGTTACAAAGCGTTTCGATTTATCCGTCGACTTTTCCGTCGGCCTATCTATCGACTCCTCCATCGACTCATCCATCGACTTATCAAACGAATTATCCATCGACTTCCCCCACACTCTCGCCGCTGCTTTCGGTAGGCTCGTCGGGCACTCCGTCGGGCGACAGCGCGCACATCTCCATCCACTGCTGTTTTGTCATAAGCACTTTTCTCGGCTTGCTGCCCTCAAAGGGGCCGACTATCTTTCTTTCTTCAAGCTCGTCAATAAGCTTTGCGGCTCTCGCGTAGCCGAGCCCGAGCTTCCTTTGAAGAAGCGTCGTAGACGCCATCTGAGCCTCGACGACGACTTCGATCGCCTTGGGCAGCTTATCGTCGGCAGGCTTCTTTTCGCCGTCCGGATCGCCCGGGATATTGACGCCGCCCTTTTTCTTGATCGCCGCCTGACGCTCTATCTCGTCCATGATATCCTCGTCGTAGATGACGTCCTCTTCCTGCTGTGACTTGATGAAATCGACGACTCCCTCGACCTCCTCATCGGAGACGAAACAGCCCTGAACGCGGAGAGGCTTCGAGATGCCGACGGGGTTAAAGAGCATGTCGCCGTAGCCGAGGAGCTTTTCGGCGCCCGCCATGTCTATTATCGTCCTTGAATCTATCTGTGACGAAACGGAGAGGGCGATCCTTGACGGAATATTCGCCTTGATAAGTCCCGTAATGACGTCGACCGACGGCCTTTGGGTGGCTATTACAAGGTGCATACCCGCGGCGCGCGCCATCTGCGCAAGACGGCAGATAGCGTCTTCGACCTCGCTTTGGGCGACCATCATAAGGTCGGAAAGCTCGTCGATAAAAATGACTATCCTGTTCATATCCTCAAGCTCGGGATTTTTAGCCGCAAGCTTTTTATAGCCCGTTATATCACGGACATTCTTTTCGGAAAAGACCTTGTATCTGCGAAGCATTTCCGTGACCGCCCAGTTCAGCGCTCCCGCCGCTTTTCTCGCGTCGGAGACGACGGGAACGAGCAGATGCGGAATGCCGGTGTAGACCGTGAATTCGACCTTTTTGGGGTCGATCATAAGGAGCTTGACTTCGTCCGGACTCGCGTTGAAAAGGATGCTCATTATCATGGAATTTATACAGACGGATTTACCGGAGCCTGTTGTACCTGCAATAAGAAGATGGGGCATTTTCGCGAGATCGGCGCAGATGACGTTGCCCGTTATATCCTTACCGAGAGCGACGTTCAAAAGGCTCTTGTCTCTACCCTTTCGATAGACGTCGGTGTCTATTATCTCGCGCAGGAAAACCGTCGCCTTGGCTTTGTTCGGCACCTCGATGCCTATCGCGGATTTATTCGGGATAGGCGCCTCTATCCTGACGCCCGACGCCGCCAGCCTTAAAGCTATATCGTCGGCAAGTCCCGTTATCTTGCTTATCTTTACTCCCTCGGCGGGCACAAGCTCATATCTCGTAACGGACGGTCCCCTGTAAACGTCGGAGATGGTCGCGCTCACGCCGAAGCTGTCAAGCGTCTTTATAAGAAGCTTTGAATTGAGCTCGATCTCTCCCGCGCTGCCGAACTCGGCGTTTTGCGCCTGGACTGAAAGAAGGTTTATCGGAGGCTTGCGGTAATCCTTTTCTTTTCCGAACACGTCCTCCGCCTTCAGAAGATCGTCTTCAAAGCTTTCAATATCGGCCTTCTTTTCATTCTCGGCCTGTTTTTTAGCTGCGTCGGATTTAGCCGTCTCCTGTTTCTTTCCCTTTTTAGCAGGCTCCTTCTTGTCCTCTGCCGCCGCCTTTTCTGTATCGACCTCCGGGGAAGAAATAAGGACGGGAGGATTCATTTTTGTTGCGCCGGAATTTTTGTTGTCGGGTAATATGTAATCGGGAAGGAAGTTGTCGTTCACGTTATAGTCTATCTGAGGCGACGGATCGGGGCCTATCGCGATATTGGGATCGAATTTCTTTTTTCTCTCCCTCTTTTCGTCGCGCAGACGCTCGTTTTCCTCGCGCCTTCTGATGCTCTGTTCTATTCTTGCGTCGGCCATATCTCCGACCTTTTTGACGGGTCTTGAAAGAGCTTTATACAGCGCCGCAAGCGTCGTCCCCGAAAACAGCATGAACGACACGACAAGCGCAAGTATCATCGTTATCATGGCGGGAGTCTTTCCGAACGCTCTCCCCAAAGTCGTCCCGACGAGAACGCCTATCACTCCGCCGCTTTTAATAACGCTGTCGTAATTCCAAGCGTCGGAAAACTGGATATCATAACCGCTTTTCTCTATGTAATCGGCGTCATGCGAGCCGACCTGTATTATACCGCAGAGGATAACGATGAAAACAGCGGCATAGATAAAGGACGACTTCATACTGCCTATCGGCTTATTTATCGCGAATAAAATGCTCGTCGCGAGAAGGACGAAGGGTATGGCCCACGCGCATACGCCCAAAAAGCCGAACAGCGCGCAGTGGAGATGATACCAAAGGCTCTGACCCCTTATAAGAGCGATACAGAAAAACAGCACGGCTCCCGCAAGGAGGATGACCGCCCATTTCTGACGCTTCGCGGCAAGAGCTGATTCGCTCAGCTCGGGAGCTTTTCTTGTCCCGCCGGAAGTGCGCGGCTTTTGAGCCGACGGAGAGGGCCTCTTTGTATTATTATTCGGTTTTGATTTAGGCGGTGTTTTCTTGGTCTGTGCCAACTTTTATACCTCTCTTTAAAAATTTAATTTTTATCTTTTGATTCGATCAGCTCGCAAAGACACGAGAGCGCGTCCGAAAGATCGCCGACCTTGTCGATAAGTCCCTCGGCGACGGCCTTTTCGCCGCTCAGAACAGTTCCGAAATCGAGCACGAGCTCGCCCGTGTTGAGCATCATCTCACGAAATCTGTCGGGAGGGATCGACGAATTTTTTTCGACGAAACGCACTATGCGCTCCTGCATCTGTTCAAAATACGCGAACGTCTGCGGAACTCCGAGGACAAGTCCGTTCATCCTCACGGGATGTATCGTCATTGAAGCGGATTCGGCGATGAACGAGCGTTTTGCCGCGACCGCCAAAGGAACGCCTATCGAATGGCCTCCCCCTAAGACGAGCGACGCCGTGGGCTTTGTCATGCCCGCCAAAAGCTCGGCTATCGCAAGCCCCGCCTCGATATCTCCGCCGACGGTATTCAGTATCACTAAAAGCCCTTCGACGTCCTTGTTTTCTTCGACAGCCACAAGACGCGGGATGATGTGCTCGTATTTTGTCGTCTTTGTGTTCGGCGGCAGGAGATAATGCCCCTCTATCTGACCTATTATCGTCAGACAATGGATGTAATGCCCGTTTTTGTCCACCGTGACGGAGCCGAGATCGCTGTTGCTCTGTCGCTCCGTTTCATCCTCTCTTTCTTCGGTCGAGGGGGCGTCGTTCGGAATATCAAAGTATCCGAGTCTGTCAGTCATGATATCTCTCCGTAAGTCAATATTTATGGAGATATTATGCCCAAAACGACCCAAAATACGCTATATATATTTATTATACCATTTTAGTGGATTGAGAGCAATATATAAATTCAACTTTTTTACGCATTTGTACTTCAAAAAAATCTTTCACTTGACACCAAAAAACAAATCGGATATACTGATTTTAAGAAAAATAACGGAGGGTGACGCTTATGAAAAAAAGGTTTTTAAGCTTTTTGATAGCGCTTTTATCCGTTTTCGGAGCCGCCGCGCCCGAAAATCTCGGTCTTGCGAGGAAGCCCGCCGACAAGGCGCTTGACAAAAGTAAATTTCAGCTCGTCTGGCAGGACGAATTTGACGGCGACAGCGTTGATTGGAATAAATGGAGCTACGAATGGTGGGTGACCGAGCGCAGAGGCGGATTCTGGCACAAGGATATGCTCGAGGTCAAAGACGGCAAGCTTATCATACATTCGGAATGTCTGGATCACGCCCTTGAAAACGAGTATTACGAGAAATGGAAGGACGAAATAGATTTCAAAGATTACAAACCGGGCTGGTATACGTCACAGATAACGACAAATGGCAAATACGAGCAGAAATACGGTTACTTCGAGGCTCGCTGTAAGGTTCCCGCTTCGACGGGTATGTGGTCGGCGTTCTGGATGATGAACGATGGCGTATATGAGATCGACGGCACGGGCAACGACGGCACGGAAATAGACGTTTTTGAGTCGTTGTCATATAATCTCCACAGATTCGGGCTGGACACCGTCGAGTCAAATCTCCACTTTGACGGCTACAGAGAGGCGCATAGATATAAGCACGTCGGAAAATACCTTATAAAACCCGATCCGTACGCCGACTTTGTCACATACGGCGTTGAGTGGAATCCCGATGAATATATCTTTTATGTGAACGGGAAAGAGACGGCACGCTCAAGCTTCGGCGGCGTCAGCGACAATCCCGAATATCTGCTTTTGTCCACCGAGATCGCCGGCAACAACGGCATCGCAGAGGAAGATCCGAAAAACACCGGAAGAATGAGGATCATGGGCGACGAGCATCCGCAGTTTGAGATCGAATACGTAAGATGCTATCAGTATAAGGATATCCTTGAAAATCAGTAAAACAGCATGTAATAAAAAACAGCCTCCGCTCCGAAAATCGGAACGGGGGCTTCGGTTTTGTTGGGGGTTAGCAGGGAACATCCCTCCGTGTTCCTCTCCGAAAGCTATATCGAGGTTAGTCAATAAAACAAAGAGGGCAGCGTTTCATACAACTTAATGAATAAAAAAACCGGGCAGACAGCGTAAAATAATTTACGTTGTCTGCTTGTTTTTTATTAAATTTACTTACCTTCCGGTCGGGCGGGCAACGTGAAAGAAACATCCCTCTGCCTACCCGACTTGTCAGCGGGCACTGCCCGCCTGCTTAGCGCTTTTCGGGTTTAGTTATGCCGCAGAGCCAGTCGGATTCGATATAATCCGGGTTACAGCTCAGGGCAAAAGCGACCTCTGCCGAGGTATCGGCTGTCCAAAGAGCCACCTTGACTCCCCTGAGCTTAGCGAGACTTATGAATATCGGCCAAAAATCATAGATCTTCATGTCGATATCAAATCCGATCTTTACCGCCTCTATCGCGTCGCGGCTAAGTCCCCCGCCGCAGAACATCAGAGGAAGATCGGGATACTTTGCCTTGAGCTTCTTAAGGTTTTCGATCTGCATCGACTGGATCGAGCACATTTTCATATCGTATGTCCCGTTGATCGTGTTTATGATTTTATCAAGCGATTCGTCGGGATATTCGCCCTTAAGCTCGATGAACGCGACCATATCGTTTTCCTTAAGTATCTCAAGGTATCTTTTAAATGTACAGGGATAAAGAACAGTGTCGGTAAAGTCGTTTTTGAGCGGCTTTGCGGTAAGAACCGCAAGGGTGTTTTTTTCGACCTCGAGCTTTGTTCCGTCAGCGTATTCGTATGAACCGCCGTGCGCCAGGATAAGCTCGCCGTCAGAGGTTATCCTTACGTCCGTTTCACAGCCGCCGAAGCCGACCTCCGCCGCCTTTTGAAACGCCTCCTCGGTGTTTTCGAGGTAGTGGGAGCAATAACCTCTGTGGGCTATGAATACGGTTTTATTTTCCCTTTTTTCATAAATGCCCGTTGACGAAAGCAAAAGGGTTATGCTCGCGAAGAAAGCAAAGATGCGGTAATAAAGTTTCATTTCGTCGTTACACTCCCGTCAAAAGTCTTTACCAGATGACCTTTTCGGCGTTTTCTTTAAGGATCATCGACGTATAATCGTCCGTCGTCATGGCGCCGATATCGCCCTCTCCCCTGCGCCTTACGGAAAGCGTGCCGTTTTCGATCTCCTTGTCGCCGATAAGGAGCATATACGGTATCTTTTCGAGCTGCGCCTCGCGGATCTTATAGCCGATCTTTTCGCTCCTGTTATCGCACGTCACTCTGAATCCGAGACTGTCGAGCTTTTGACGGATGCCCTCGGCGTATTCCTGATGACGGTCGGAGATCGGGAGAAGCCTTATCTGTTCGGGCGCGAGCCAAAGCGGGAACGCGCCGGCATATTTTTCGATAAGGAGCGCGAGCGTTCTCTCGTAGCAGCCTATCGAAGTCCTGTGGATTATATACGGATTCTTTTTGACGCCGTCCGCGTCGACATATTCCATGCCGAAGTTTTTGGCGAGCATCTGATCTATCTGGATCGTGATAAGAGTGTCTTCCTTGCCGAAGACGTTCTTTATCTGGATATCGAGCTTCGGGCCGTAGAATGCGGCTTCGCCGACGCCTATCTTGTAATTTATCCCGAGGTGATCGAGGATCTTTTTCATCGAGCCCTGAGCTTCGTCCCACTGCTCGGTAGTTCCGATATATTTTTCTCTGTCGTCGGGATCCCACTGTGAAAATCTGAACGAAACGTCCTCATAAAGTCCGACGGTCTTTAACATGAACATCGCAAGCTCAAGGCATTTCTTGAACTCGTCCTCAAGCTGTTCGGGAGTACACATGAGATGGCCCTCGGAGATCGTGAACTGACGGACGCGGATAAGGCCGTGCATCTCGCCCGAAGCCTCGTTTCTGAAAAGCGTCGACGTCTCGTTATATCTCAGGGGAAGGTCGCGGTATGAGCGGCTCTTGTTGAGGTACGCCTGATACTGGAACGGACATGTCATCGGACGAAGCGCGTAAACCTCGTCGTCCTTTTCCTCGTCGCCCAAAACGAACATGCCGTCCTTGTAGTGATCCCAGTGTCCGGAGATCTTATAGAGATCGCTCTTTGCCATAAACGGAGTCTTTGTAAGCTGCCAGCCGCGCTTCTGCTCCTCGTCCTCGACGAAACGCTGGAGAAGCTGGATAACTCTCGCGCCCTTGGGAAGAAGGATCGGAAGACCCTGTCCAATCACATCGACCGTCGTAAAGTAACCGAGCTCTCTGCCGAGCTTGTTGTGATCGCGCTTTTTCGCCTCTTCGACAGCCGCGAGATACGCTTCCATCTCGTCCTTTTTCGTGAACGCCGTGCCGTAGATCCTCTGGAGCATCTTTTTGTTTGAGTCGCCGCGCCAGTAAGCGCCCGTACAGGATGTGAGCTTGAACGCCTTTATCCTTCCCGTGTCGGGGATATGCGGTCCGGCGCAAAGCTCGTTAAATTCACCCTGTTTATAGAACGTTATCTTTTCGCCCTTACCGGCATGCTCGCTGATAAGCTCGGCCTTATAAATCTCGCCGGCGTCGTTCGCCCATTTGAGCGCTTCGTCGACGTCGATCTCGTATTTTTCAAGCGGCAGAGCTTCTTTGACTATCTTTTTCATCTCTTCCTCGATCTTTTCGAGCACCTCCGGAGTAAACGGAACGTCCACGTCAAAATCGTAGTAAAAGCCGTTGTCTATGGCGGGGCCTATGGCAAGCTTCGCCTCGGGATAGAGCCTTTTGACCGCCTGAGCCAATATGTGGGACGCCGTATGGCGGAAAGCGTATTTTCCGTCGTCGTCGTCAAACGTAAGTATCTGAAGCTCGCAGTCATTTGTAAGCGGAGTACGAAGGTCGGCCGTCTTGCCGTCTATCTTACAGACGCAAGCCGCCTTATAGAGTCCCATGCCGAGATCCTTCGCGATCTCCATTGCGGAAATACCCTCTTGGTATTCCTTGACCGTACCGCCTTTTAATGTTACTTTGATCATAATTATATCTCCTTTTAATTTTATATAAAATAAAAAAACTCCATCCCAAATTCATGGGATGAAGCTTGAATGCTCCACGGTTCCACCCTGATTGCGGTTTATCCGCCTCTCGTCGACCTTAACGCGGTCACACGTCAGCTCTTATCACAAGGTTTTGAGCCGCACTCGGCAGTGGTCGCTTTTTTGATATCTGTCCGCGCTCTCACCCTCGGCGCAGGCTCTCTTTGAAATACCCGGTAAAAAAGTGTTCTGCTTCAACGTTTTGAATATTTATTTTACTTTTTCATGCTAACACCGATTTTAAAAAAAGTCAAGTGTTTTTTTGAGATCAAAGGCGGTAAACTCCGGAATCGAGCTTTACGTATTCGACTCCGCGCGTCTTGAAATATCCGAGAACCGGCTCCTTAAAGACCATATAGTCCTTTACGGAATAATCCTCAAGATGTATCGTCCTGATCTTGTTTGTGTTTTTGTTACAGACATAGAGCGTCCCGTCAAAGAGACTTACGCTGACAGGATATGAAAACGCCGACGTCGATCCGCCGCCGATCCTCAAAAGCACTCTTCCCTCCGACGGAGAATAGCAGACGATGGCGTTGCGGTCGGGCACGGCGCACCAGACGCATTTACCGTCGACGGCAAGCGCTCTGACCGGCTCGTCCTGATATGTAATGTTGCCCTGCCACACCGAGGCGCCGAGAGGATTGAACACATGCATTTCTCCTGTATCGTAAAGCGCTATTACGCTTCCGTCCGGCATGATAGCGGTATCGCAGTTCAAAAAATCCCCGAGCTCGGCGGCGACGTCCTTAAACTTTTCGCCGAGCTTCGCGTTGAGATAAGCCTTTATCGTTATCGGATATATCTCGTTTTTATCCTGATCGTAAGCAAAAAAAGCGACTCTCTGCTTCCCCTCTTCGTCCTCGTTTTCCTCGGCATATATAAAGCCGCAGTCGTTTGGCATAAGGTCGAGAATATCGCTGCTGATGATCTTTTCCAAAGTTATCCACCCTTTTGCATCCTGTTTAAAGCTTCGTATAAAAAACAAGCTTCCCCGCCAAGCCGAATACATCTAATAATAACCTGCGTTTAAAGCAGGTGGGTTGCCGCCGAACGTTTTCTCGCTCCCAGCATCCGGTTTCCCGGGAGGTCTGCAATCCGCCGCCCGAGCAAGGCTCCCTATAATAAGTTTGTTGGGTTAATATCAGTTGTATTTTTACCGCACAAGGCAGGGAAACAAAATTTATTATTCTTCTTCGTCGCTGTCCTCTTCTCCCTCGTCTTCAAACTCATAGAGATCGGAAAGACGCTTTTCAAACAGCTCGCCGACGTAATCGAATTCATTTTCATCCTCGATGGGAGCAAGATATGTCTCGCCGTCTTCCTCCGTTACCTTGAGGATTATAAGCTCGCCGCTGTCGTCGATATATTCCTGAGGATCGTCGTAAAGAGGCGAAAGCGCAACATAGCGTCCGTCCTCTGTTTCTATCCTGTCGAGCTCCTCAAAGACATGCTCTTTTCCGTCTTCGTCAACAACGCTGACGATATCGGGATTATAATTTTCATCCATATCTTCCACCACCTTTATCCGCTTTTATTTTACCCTTAAAAGACAGAATAGTCAATAGAAAAAATGAAAGATAATATCATAAATACTGCTGATTTTTAAAAAAAATTTCCTTGCTCCTAAAATTGTATTGACGAAAAAGAGAGCCGACTGTATAATATAGGTAAATCATATTTTGAAAGGACCGTCTTTTAAAATGAATAAAAAAATAAAACTCGGAGCTCAGCTTTATACGCTTCGCGACTTTATCCAGACTTATGAGGATACCGAAAAAACATTTAAGTTCCTCAAAAACGAAGGGATAAGCGTCGCCCAGATCTCGGGGATAGGCCCTATCGAGCCTGAAAGAGTCGCCGAGCTTGTAAAGCGTTTTGACCTCGATATCTGTATCACACATAAGCCCTTTGACAGGATGCTGAACGACCTCGACAACCTCATCGAGGAACATAAGATGATAAACTGTCCGTCGATAGGCGTCGGAAGTATGCCCGATGAATTCCGCCACGACGTAGCTGGAGTCGAAAGGTTTATAAAGCTCGCCGATGAGATCGGCAAAAAGATGAAAAAACAGGGCATCCAGTTCGCGTATCACAACCACGCGTTTGAATTCGAGCGCCTTTCAAACGGCAAGAGGATAATCGACATGCTCGTCGAAAACACCGATCCCGACAACTTCCACTTTATCCTCGACACACACTGGATTCAGTTCGGCGGCGTCAATCCCCCCGATTTTATCCGCAGCATCGGAAGACGTATGGAGGTCTGTCACTTCAAGGATTACAAGATCGTCGACAACGACAGACGTTTTGCCGAGATCGGTCTCGGAAACCTCGACCTCGACGAATGCTTCAAGGCGTGTCAGGACATCGGCACGGAATATATCGTTATCGAACAGGATCTCTGTGACGGCGATCCGCGCGATTCAATGGCGATAAGCTATAAAAATCTCCGCAGGATAGCGTCAAGACATCAGTGATCCCGAAAGGAATAAGAAATGAGCAGGTTTTCAAAATGGAATGAGTCGGACTACCGTTCCCCTTCCGACGTCGGAAGATATCTCGGCGACGTCGCGCATTCCGTCGACGAGCTCGGAAAAAAGCTCGACGGTCTTTATGACCGCATTTCCGATCTGACAGAGGAAAACCTGCGCCTTAAATCAGAAAATGAGGAGCTGAGAAACGACTGCGTTCAGCTTTCAAGGTATATCGAAAAACTACTGAAGGAGTCGGACGAAGAGGTAAACTTATGATTTTTACTGTAATTACTGACACACATTTTTTTAAAAAGCCGAAACACAGAAACGAAGGCGACACGCCGTTTGAATGCGAAGAAATACTTAACGCCGCTTTCAGGCAGATAGCAAACGACGACGAAAGCGATATCGTTCTCGTCGCCGGCGACGTCACCAATAACGGTGAAAAATGCAGTCACGACGGCGTCGTCGAGCTTTTCCGTTACCTGAAGGAGCACGGCAAAAAGGTATATGTCATAACGGCTACCCATGACTTTAACGACAGCGGCGAAACTCACGGCCACGACGAAAACGGCTACGGAAAAGTCCCCGCTCTTAAAAGAGAGGAGCTTTTTGAAAAGTACCGTGAATTCGGGCCGGACGAAGCGATCGCGATCCACCGCGAGACGATGTCATATGTCGTCCAGCTCCCCGAAAACTGCCGTCTTTTCGCCCTGAACGACGACAATAACGGCAAGGGCAAAAGCGGTTTTTCGGACGACCTTGTAAAATGGATCGCGGAGCAGGCAGACGACGCGCATAAAAACGGTCAGCTCATAATCCCGATGACCCATCATCCGCTTATACCGCCGAACGTCCTTTACGCCATTTTCGGAGCGCATCAGGACATGCTCGCAGATCATGAGGACAGGGTAAGGGAATTAGCCGACAACGGCATAAGCTTTATCCTTACGGGGCATACGCATATGCACGACGTATCGTATACCTTTACGGAAAAGAAAAATTTCTTCTGTGATATCACCACCTCCGCCTTAACGGAATACCCGGGTGCTTACAGGAAGATCGAAATACCGGAAGACCGGTCGTGTCTGAAGATCAAGACGGAATTTGTGACCGAGCCTATTAACGCCGACCTCGGCGGGCTGTCTCTCGGGGATTATCTTAAAAAACAGCTTACCGGCACGGTAAACGATATGATCTACGCGGCGGCAAACGATATCCCCCGCCTTTCGGGACAGGTCATAGCGATCAGCATGAAGCCGTCGTTCATAATGAAAAACGGCTGGATCATCCTCCCCATAGGAAAGCTTGTTTCGCGTCTCAAGCTCGGTTTTTTCGGAAACATTACGAGATCGGAGACGGGACTTTCAAAAAAGGATTACGCCGACATAAAGGACGAGAAGCTTGTCGACTTTATCCTCTCGATCTTTGTAAAGATGTTCAGCGGCGACGCGGACTATACGCCCGACGGGAACCACTATAAGATAACATCCGCATTCGTCGCCAACGTCGATTCGCTCCTTTCGGCGGCGCATGTAAAGCTCGATAAATTCATAGGCGGCGCAAAGGATCTTTCCTCGCTCGTCATCCCGCTCATCTATAACGTGGGACTTCCCGACAACGACGTCGTTATCCCTCTTTATCCGACGGAGGAAGAGATAAAACAGCTCCGAAACGACAAGGGAAAAACATTTAAGCCGAAAAAAACAAAAAACGGGAAGCTGATGCTGGCGACCCTCGTTCCGGCGGCTCTGGTAAGCATCCCGCTTTTGCCTCCGACCGTACTTGCTCTTTTGTCGGCTTATAAGGTGCATCTGTCAAGACATAAAAGATAATGATATGGTATTGCGTAAAGGTGGCTGTCGCGTTCAGCGGCAACCACCTTTTATTTATTATTTAATTGAACATTTCGCAGTATTTCCTGTTGTCTGCCATCGAAAAAACGTTTTCCCCCGCGACGATAAGATGATCTATAAGCTTTATGTCGACCTCGGCGAAGACCCTTATCGCCGCCGCAGTCGAGTCAATGTCTCTTTCGGACGGCGCGGCGACTCCCGAAGGATGGTTATGCGCAAGTACGACGTGCGTCGCGTTGCATCTCAGCGCCGCGGATATTAAAGACCTGTTGTCAAACAGCACCTTTGTTTTTGTCCCCGACGATATCTCCGAGCAGTTTGTGAATACGCCGTCGCCGTTAAAACAGAGCAGCTTTATTTTTTCGTCCGCTTCGCCCATAAATTCGGAAACGACGAAGCTTTTCAGCTCCTCCCTGTCCGTAAAATTCAGCTTTTCCGACAGCTTGTCCGAGGAATATCTTTTAAAAAGCTGTGGAAGAAGGTTGATAAAAACAGCCGAGTATTCACCTATTCCCTTGACCCTTAAAAGCTCCTCATACGGAGCGTCGATGACCGCCGACAGAGAGCCGAACGTATCTATAAGCCTGTGCGCAAGATCGTTTGTGTCCCCGTTAGGTATGGCGTAAAACAAAAGCATTTCAAGCACATTGTGGTCGGGAAAGCCGCCGAGCCCGCTTGAGAGAAAGCGTTCGCGCACCCTCTTTCTGTGGTCCGTATGAACGTTTCTCTTATCTTTTTCCTTTTCATCCATCGCCTCAAAGCTCCTTAAAAAGTGAATTTTATCAGCGCACGAAACCTAAAAAAGCATATCTGAAGAAAAGCTTTATGTAATAAAGTATTTTCTGAAAAACTGTTCTGTATTTTTCGGAAAGATTTTGGAAAGCCGAGGAATTCTCAGCCGCGTAGCCCTCGATCGAACCGTTGTTGTCGTCGATGCCGTCGCTGTCATACGCAAACTCATAGATGACCGGCGATAGAACGGCAAGGAGGAAATATTCTCCCGGCGTCGCCGCGCCGAAAAGCTTTGTCGCCGTCTTCGTCAGATATTCCGCCGCGCCGACGTCGCCCTTAATTATCTCGTTCGCCGCCTTTAAGTAAACCTCGTCCCCGACGTTTGTCGGAACGTCTCTCAGTACAAGCTCGACTATGCGGAGAAGTATCTTTGTTTCGGCGCTGTCAAGGTCTGATCGTTCTCCGCCGGCGTAGTGCGCCGCGACAAAGTCGGTCGCAAGTTCCCATCCGTTTTTATAACCGCTTTCGGGGACGTCGATGTTATATCCCTTTGCGAGAGACGATACGCTGTCCTCGCCGTAAAGGGGCATGGAAAGTATTTTTTTAAGCTCGTCGACCGCCGTTTTGACCGTTTTATAAAACGGCTTTCCCTCCGAAATGCCTATTTTTTCCATTGAGAGCTGTAGTTCGAGCCTGTATCTCACGCCTGCTCTCAAAAATCCGAGAGCGTAGCTGTTGAGCCCCTCGTTCATAAGCGCGGTCTGTTCTTCGGTATAGCCGCCTACCGTGTTTGTCAAAGCGTCGGTATCTATCTTATCGACCGTTTTGACAGAATAATCTATCTTTTCGTCCGAAAAGCTTACCATCCTGTACTGAAGCGGATACATCGTCAGCGACGTGGTGGCGAAGTCATATATCCTGTTTCCGAGGGCGCTGATATAACCTGCGGCGTCGCTGCAGTGCTCATGTCCCGTAAACACTACCCTTACGCCCATGTCGGCAAACGTCTCGGCGTACGATCTGTGAGTGCGAACGATAAAGTTCCTGCTGAGGATCCTTTGAACGGGCATGTGGTCGAGAAGGTTATGGTGCATCATAAGTATTATAAATTTCCCGTCGCTCTTCGCCTTTTTTGCCTGCCTTACGAACCAAGCCATCCTTTTAAGCGTCAGCCCGTCCTCGGTCGACTTTGAATGGTCGCAGCTGTCAAGGGCGATAAGGCGGTATTTTTCGGTGAGGTCGGCTGTGTATGAACAGCTTTCACTGTCGATCTCGAGCGCCTCGTCGTAGCCGAAATGATCATATATCCTCTTGAAATCCTCCACGTCCGTCGCGCTGTTATAGCCGAGATCGTGATTGCCGTCTATGACGAAGACGCGCTTTTTTGACCTCTTTTCAAAGTCGTCAAGCTTTTTCGCGACGTCCTCATGCTGCTCTGTCAGCACTCGGCCGTCGTTCACGAGATCGCCCGAAATAAAGACGATATCGCTTTCGTTTTCCTCGCATTGGCGGAGAAATTCGTCGATTATAAAGCCGCTTTCATCCTCCATCGCGGCACGGCGGTTCGCGTACCAGTATATTTCATCGTCTATCCCGTCCTGTCTCTCGAGCGTTTCGGAGGGCTGACAGTAATGAAGATCGGACGCGACGGCGATATTTAGTCCGTCCCCGGACTCCGCGCCGCAGATAAATACAAGCGGTACGGCTACAGCCAAACAGAGCGTCAGCGCAAGCAGTTTTTTTACCATATCAAACATCCTTTATTAGTTTATTTCATAAACATCGGCGACTGTAAGACGCCGGTTTTTCTTATGACCGGTTGTTCGCTGAAACGATCCTTGTCGGAGCGCCACTTGCCCGGCGAATGGCAGTTGTCCCTATCGTCGGAATAATGGTGCGGTCCGAAGGTGTTTACTCTTGTCAGATAAAGCGTGAGAGCGATATCGTGCGTTCCGTTTTCAAGTCCGCTTATAACGCATTCATACGGCGGATAGGCGATATCTCCTGCTTCCCGTCCGTCGCACGATACGGACATCATAGCTCCCCTGAACCTCGGCGCCCTTAAAACGATCTTTCCGTCCTCGGCTTCGGCTTTCAGATGATATGTTATTTTGCCGCCGTAAAACGGGAATCCCTGCGTCGTCAGATCGCCGAAGAAGATATTTTTCGGCTTTTCGGTTATAATGCCGTATTTTCCGAGAAGCTTTACGCCGAAATCGCCCGTTATAAACATGTTTTCGGTATTTGTGTATCTTCCGAACGGCAGGGAAACTTCAAGTACGTTTTTACCCTTTTTAATAGTCGGAAGAGCTACGGACTCTATAGACGGGTCGATATAATATCCTTCCGCCTTCCCCGGAACATCTTTTCCGTTAAAGGTTATCCGGCATTTTTCGGCGTCCTCGAGCGAAAGCGCCGCTCCTAAGTATTCGATCTCGCTTTCGATTATAAATTCAAGAGTCAGAACATGCTCCGGCGATTCGTTCGGATTTGTCCACGGCTGAGGCGTGTCGGAGCCGCGGTCGTCATATCCGAAACGTCTTCGGCAAATGTTGTCGAGCTTTAATAATTCCTCCGCCTCTTTATATTCTTCACCGTCGATCTTATAACGCGCCCTGTCAAGGACAAGTACGTTTTGCTCTCCGAGAGAATATGAAGTCGGCTCGTCCGCGTATTTAATAAAGACACGTTCCGGTTGTTTTTCTTCTTTTATATCTTCGCTTTTTCCCGGGACGAGCTTTAAAAGAAGCGAATCATAGCCGTAAAAACGGCGTTTGATCTCTGTATATCCTTTTTTATAAACGGCAGAGAGCTTTTTTATGCTTCCGTCCGACGTTTCGTAAAGGAAGGGAGAATACTCGCCCTTTATCCTTATCGAAGCTTCCTCGCCGCCGTCAAAATCGGCGTTATCGGGATGATCCGTATGCGCGATAAAGAGCCACGAGCAATCGTTATCCTTACGAAGCTGATATATATATCCGCCGGATAAAATATCGTTTTCTTTATATATCCCGACTGTTCTGTCATTTTCGAGCATGTCGATGATATCGTATTTTGAAAAGGCGCATTTGTCGCTGTTTTCGTAAAGCTCCTTTGCTTCTTCACTCGGCAAAGCGTCAACGAGCGACGGAGCCGATCCGATAAACAGAAGTCTTCCGCCCGCGTTTTTAAACTCCGAAAGGAAGCGAACGGTCGTTTCTCTCAGCGTCTCACAGCCCGGGACGATCACCGTATCGTATTTCATCGCGCCTACTTCACGCGGCTTATTATCGTCATATAACCGAGGCAAGAGAGATTCGGCGATAAAATCAAAATCTATGTTGCTTTTTAACAGCAGAGACGTTAGCCCCGTAAAGCGGTCGTCGAGCATCTTGCGGGTCTTTTCGGTCTTGTCGTCCGGCCCGAGGTGGAGCCAGAATGTCTCGACGGGATGGATGACTCCCACCTTAACAACGGCTTTTCCGCGCGTCATGGCCGTATTTACGCGGGCAAAGTGGTCTTCGATAAGCGAATAACACTCATACCAGGAGGACTGAAAACCGATGGATGCTGGGTAATCGCGCTTCGCTTCGCCGCGCATGGAATACCATTCGAGATGCGGTACTCTGACGGTTATCCCGAGCGCCGCCTGCCAGTCGCCCTGATGTTTATATTCTTTAAAGTCGCAGTCCCAGCCAGTCACTCCGTAAAGCTCGGATAAAACGCCCTCTCTGCCGAACTGATGCGACGCCGACTGAGCCTGTTTAGCAGTCGTGAACTCATGATTTCCGCAGAGGATATCTATTCCCGGTATTCCGAAGGAGCGGTAAGACCTCATCGCTTCGCCGACCGCTCTTGTCTGTGACGTCAGCGTCGGCTCCTCCATGAGGTGACCCGTAAGATATATGTTGTTTTTTTGACACCATTCGCCCACAACGTCGGCAAACGACGAAGCGAAAAGCTCCGATAAAAAGTCATAAAAGCGATATCTGTTTACTATGGGGTATCCGTCGCCGCCCTCAAAAAACAGCTCCGGCAAGAAAGAAAGCGGAGATGTGCCGTATTTTTCAAAATACTTTTCCGAAAGAGCGTCTGTCCAGGGCATAACTGCCTCAGCGCCGTTTACACAGGCGCTTTTTGAGAGCGTCTCCATACGCGTAAACTGCGGTTCGTCGGTGAAGATCGACGGTATCGACTCTCCGAATTCGTCGCCTACCTTCTTTTTATAAACCTCGTGCGTGACCTCCGTAAAACGCTTCAGCGCGTCCGGATTTAATGAATCGACGTATGTCGCGCGGTTGAACCAATTTGACGGCTCTTCTTTTTCGAGGAACGCGAACCACTTTCCGCCGTTTGTGTCGTCGGAGGGGTTGATCGCGCGGTAAGACGAAAGATATCCGTCGTCATCAAGAACGACGTCATAGCAGGCAAGAAGCTGTCTTTCATCGCCGCTCAAATTTTCGTCGTTTGTAAAGCGCAAAAATCGAGCGCGGTATTTTTCATCACTCGTTACATATCCGCCGCCAAATCCCGACGCATAGCGATCCTCGTCATAAAGCCACGTCAGCATGTCTCTTTCCTTGGCGTAGTCGAGGCAATATCTGACATGATCCATAAATTCCTTTCCGAGATACTCGTCGCCGAGCCCCGTGCGCGGATGGATATGGAAACCGCCGAAGCCCATTTCCTTAAAGACCGATATCTGACGGCCGCACTCGTTTTCTTCGATCTTATCATTCCATGACCAGAACGGAGCGGCGCGATATTCGGCCGTCGGGTTTTTAAAAAGCTCGTCATCGAGCGCAGGGCTTAAATTTTTATTATAAAGCATAACGTGATTTCCTTTCCTTTAGTGTTTGAAAAGCGAAAACATCTAAATCTCTCCCGAACGGACGTTGAGCTTTTTCCAACGTCTGAAAAGAAGGAGCGCAAAGACGGCGCCCGCGCCCTCGCCGAAAATGATGGCGCTCACAAGTCCGTTCAAGCCGAAGAAATGATTAAGAACGAACATAAACGGTATATAGAATATCAGCTCCCTGAAAACGGCGTGTATCATCGTACCGCTCCCGTAGCCTACCGCCTGCATGGCGAATGATGTGCTGAAATTCAAAAACTGGAGCGGCGACGCGATGCATCTTATCCTTAAAAACAGCGTCGCGAACGCCACGGTACTGACCGCCGCGGCTGTGTTGGCTCCGGAAGAAGTATTCATAAACACTCCGCAGACGTAGGGTGAAAAAATCTCAAACAGTATCAGCGCGCCGATAGACATTGAAAGACCGTACAACTGTGTCGATCTTATAACAGCCCGCATCCTTTGGTGGTTTCCCGAAGAATAGTTGTACGCAACTATCGGCAGCATCCCCTGACAAAGGCCGATATTTACGGCGTTCGGGAGTCGCTCCGCCTTCATGACTATCCCGATGGCCGCAAGCTGGAGGTCGCCGTGAGTCGCCGCGAGGGCGTTAAGGCAGATATTGGCGACGTCAAAAAGTCCGGTCAAAAGCGCCGACGGAACTCCGACGCCGAAAAACGAACGAAGCTCGTCGCGCGTTATGTTTTTGATCTCTCTCGGGTCGAGACAGAGCGCCGATCGGGTCGACACCTTCGCCATGACCGACACGAGATAGACGCAGGCGACGATGTTTGAGATCAGCGTCGCGAGCGCGGCGCCGAACACCTCCATCCCCTTCGGCATGATAACGAACATACAGACAGGGTCGAGAATGACGTTAAGTATGCCGCCTAAGCTGAGGCCTATGCCTGCCTGCTTTGAATATCCTGTATTTCTCAAGAGATGAGCCGTCGTCATGGAAAGGATCACGGGGACGTCGCCCAAAACGACGACGAGGAAAATATACTGCTTCGCGAAGCCGAGCGTATTATCCGACGCGCCCAAAAAGTCGAGGATCGGATTTTGAAATACTCCTATAATAAGCGAATAGAGAAGCGCCGCGGTGATAGCTCCGTAAAACGCAAGAGCGGAAACAGCCTTTGATTTTTCTTTTTCGCCGCTTCCCATAAGGCGGGCTATGAGGCTTCCGCCGCCTATCCCGAAAAGATTTCCGAACGACACCGTCATCATAAATATCGTGAACGCCAGCGTGACCGCCGCCGTCTTGTATGCGTCGCCCGTCCTTCCGATAAACATCGTATCGACGATGTTGTAGATAAGGTTTACAAGCTGGCTTACGATCGTCGGTATCGCCATCGTCATAAGCGCCTTGTTTATCGGCATCTCTTCAAAAAGATATTTTTTATTGTTTATTTCAGCCAATTCTTTCATCTTCCAAACATCAAAGCGTTGAATTGCTTTTATTATAGCATAATTATACACGTCATGCAATTTTTTTGTTGAAAATCGGGATCCGGATAAGGCGGCATATTTGCATTGCGTCAAAAACACAACCCACTATGGCAGCTTCAGTGTAATGAAAGTGTCATAGTGGGTTATATGAAGGCTAAATCGTTCGCTTTCGCTCACAGCTAAATTGAAAACCTGCGGTTTTCAGCTCGCCGAAAGGCAAGTTTAGCTTCGGCGCGAAAAAAAACGATCTCGAAAAAAAGCTACATCATGGGGCCGCGCCGAAGAACGGCCCCATGTTTTTATTTCACCTCGGGATCGCTGAGCTTCGGATATTTACTGCTGGATCAATACCGTAAGGCCTGTCGTCTGATCTACGCTTTTGATCTGCGCCGCGACAGACTTCATCTGGATAAGGTCGGAAGAATCGAAAATACCGTCGCCCGTAATATCTGCCGCTATGGCAAAGGCCTCGCCCTCGGGCAGCGATGACGCCTGCGCCGCGGCAGGCTTCATCATGATAAGATCCTCGCCGTCCACGACGCCGTTTCCGGTTATATCGCCGTAGATAACTATTGTATAAGACTCGATCAAAGCATCCGAGCCGGTCTTGTAAACATTGACTACCGTTCCTGTACCGACTACTCCGACGTCAAATACTTCTCCGCTCGGCTTCACGAATTCGACGCGTCCTCTGCCCTCAAGCGCGAGGTAATCGGTCATAAGTGTATCAACGCTCGTTGAAGTATTGATACCGCGGATGAAATTCGTTCCGTTGTTGCCGTCTACGAACTCCGCCGTTGACGATTCGCTCGATTTTACGAGAGTAGGCGCGGATTCCTCAACGGTCACGGAGAATGTCGTCGTCTGTCCTAAATATGTCACCGTTATCGTCTGCTGTCCCACGGCGGCAAATGTCGTCGGCGAGCATGTAAAGCCCTCTGTCACCGTTTCGGTCGTGCCGTTGTTATATGTCGCCGTAAGCGTAAGGCCCGCCGTTTCGAGAGGATCCTCCATGTAATATGTAGTCTTTGTCGGCATCGTCTTTACAGAAATGCCGATCATCTCGATGGCCATTACTCTGACGTTGAATGTTGTGGTCTTGCCGCTGTATGTTACTGTTATCGCCTTGCTTCCCGCTTCGTTCAGCGCTGTCGGCGAGCATGTAAAGCCGCTCGTTACCGTCTGTGTATTGCCGTTGTTGTATAACGCCAAGAGCGTAAGGCCGGATGTATCGAGCGTTTCGCCGACGAAGTACGACGTCTTTGTCGGCTGAGTCTTGACGGAGATCGAGGAAATAACTATCTCGTTTACCGTTACGGTGAACGTCGTGGTCTTGCCCGAATACGACACGGTGATAGTCTTGGTGCCGCTTTCGTTCAAAGCCGTCGGCGAGCACGCAAAGCCGCTCGTTATCGTCTCGACGTTTCCGTTATTGTATGCCGCCGAGAGCGAAAGTCCCGCCGTGTTTAGAGTATCGCCGACGAAATAAGACGTCTTTGTAGGCGGAGTCTTGACGGTTATTCCGAGAAGAACTACCTGATTTACCGTGACATTGAAGCTCGTCGACATTCCGTCGTATGTGACGCTGATCGTCTTTTCACCCGCTTCGTTAAGAGCGGTGGGAGTGCAGTTGAAGCCGCTCGTTATTGTCTGGGTTACGCCGTTGTTATATGTCGCCGTCAGCGTAAGTCCCGATGTATCAAGCGTCTCGCCGACATAATACGTCGTCTTTGTCGGCTCTGTCTTTACGGAGATACCGATAAGGGCAACTGCCGTTACGGTGACGTTGAACGTCGCTGTCTTGTCCTGATATGTGACGGTTATCGCCTGTGTTCCCGCCGTCGTAAGGAGAGTCGGGGAGCATGTAAAGCCTTCGGTAAGAGCCTCATAGCTTCCGTCGTTGTAGTCGGCTCTTATCCTGAGTCCCGTCGTGTCGAGCGTATCGCCTGTATAGTACGCTATCTTTGTGGGATTGCTCGTTACGGTTATGCTCTCGAGCGCCACTCTTGTCCATTTGGCGAACAGCGTACAGGGTCCTGTGAAGTATGTGAGGCTCGATACTATCTTACCTGCCGAATTGACGCACTGTGTTCCGGCGCCGTTCATTTCGGTATAATAACCGTCAAAGATATAGTTCGTCTTTGTCGGTATCGTTATGTAGCTTAAAGGAGATGCGCATGCCTCGTCGGAATAATTGCCCGACGAATATTTCTCGTAAAATTCAGCCGTTCCGGGAGTTTTGGCGCCCTGGTTGTTGAGCGTTATTTTATAGACGCCCAATACCCACTTTGCATAGATCGACACATCATTGAACGCCTGATCCCAGACATGAGCGCTCGTGCCGTCGGCATTATAATACTGTGTGCCGTTGCCGCCGCTCGAAAGGAAATATCCTCCGAAAGTATAGCCCGTCTTTGTCGGCATTATCGCCTCGGGCATATCGGCGCCGTAAACAGCGCTTACAGTCGTCGTTCCCGCCGTAGTAGCGCCCATGCTGTCAAGCCTTACGGTGAACGCACTGGGGATCCAGTGCGCATAGATCGTCGTAGATATCGCCTGATCCCAAACGTGCGCGCTCGTGCCCGTGCTTGAATAATACTGTGTTCCTATACCGCCTATCGAAGCGAAATAGCCGCCGAAATCATAGCCGAGCTTTGCGGGTATCGAAATTATCGGCATCGGCTGATTATACTGCGCGTTTACCGAAGCCGTACCGCCCGTCGCCGCTCCGCGGTTATCGAGCGTTACGGTGTACGACGTGACCTTCCACCTCGCGTAAAGCGTGGTGTCAATAGAATATGCCGACGTCGAGGTGGTTATCGCTCCGGCACTGGAGATCTTTCTCGTGCCGCCGGTCGTGGGCAACGTATAATATCCTTCAAATGAATAACCGGATTTTTCCGGGACGGTTATCTTGCTTATTACCTGAGTACATTCCGCGGTAGTATAGTTGCCGGCACCGTATTTCTCATAGAATGCCGCGGTACCTTCTTTTCCCGCGTCCGCGCCCTGATTATCAAGCGTTATGGTGAACACGAACTCAAACACGATTTCCTTGACTTTTATGCCGACTCCGTCGGAGTTGTATGCCCAGACCTCTGTCATATATTTCGTATATTTGTTGTTGTGTTCCGATACGGGAACAAAATAACGGTAATCGTAGCTCTTCCCGTTCACGGTATAAGGACCGTAAACGCCGGATGAGCCTGAGTCCGTCTGCCAGTTTTGCTGGACGTCGTCGTTACCGTTCGCGACAGTATATGACGGGAACTGGACCCTGTTGGGCGTTGCTCCGTTCCAGTTTACAGTGGCATAGATATAATAGCCCTGGTTTCCGTCCTGGACCGTTATATAGTCGTTATCGGCAAGCGAAGGCAGCGACGACCACTGCGCCGTTACCGTTCCGTTTCCGATCCCGAACGTATAGACCGAGCCGGATACCGAGCCGGCTCCGCTTGAGACTGTCCAGCCGAGGAACGACGCGCCGTCCCTTGTCGGGTTGGCCAAAGTGTATGACGACATATATTTTTGTTTTACCTGGGAATTACCCGAGCTGCCGTTCCAGACGCCGCCGTTCGGGTCGACCGTCAATGTATATTCCGATTCCGTCCATATGGCGTATATCGTTGAATTGATCCCGACTGTCAAGGTTGTTTTTGAAGGAGTTCCGTTAGTTGTAGTAGCCCAGCCTAAGAAATCATAGCCGGATCTGGTGGGAACAAATGAGGAGACGTCTAAGGTAGCGGTCGTGGCCGAGCCGATCTTGACCGTTGTGCTCGACGTACTGAGCGAGCCGCCCTGCGTATTTAAACCGACCGGCGTCACAAGGTTTGAAACAGCGCTGTCAATAGCGCTCTTGGCGTTGTTTATAGCTGT
>JAILLJ010000048.1 GCA_024693205.1 Clostridiales bacterium
TTATTTATCTATATCGCTTAAAAATTCGTTGATCTGGTTGTTCATCGTCTCGTGGATATCGCGTCCGAAGAGATAGCTCTTTGTCCACTCGACTGTCTTTTTGACCGCCTTGTCGACGTGCCATACGGGACGCCATCCGAACGTCGATTTAAGCTTTGAGCAGTCGAGCTTTAAGAAGTTGGCTTCGTGCGGAGCATCGGCGTCGGATTCCTTTTTCCATTTAAGATCCTCGCCCCATTCGGAGCAGAATATATCGGCAAGCTCGCCCGTCGTTACGCAGTCGCATTCATCGGGCCCGACGTTGTAGCAGTCGGATAGCGAGATGTTCTCGTATTGGTTTTTAGCTATCAGCATATATGCGTAAAGCGGCTCTAAGACATGCTGGTACGGACGGACGGAATTGGGATTGCGCAGGATTATCGTTTCGCCCTTGTGCGCAGCGCGGACACAGTCGGGGATTATCCTGTCCGCGGCGAAATCTCCGCCGCCTATGACGTTGCCGGCGCGAGCAGTGGATATGGCTGTCCTGCCGTCGGCAAAAAATGATTTTTTATAGCTGCTCGTCACAAGCTCGGAGCAGGATTTGCTGTTTGAATACGGGTCGAAGCCGTTGAGATTTTCGTTTTCGCGGTAGCCCCACTGCCACTCCCTGTTTTCATAAACCTTATCGGTCGTCACGTTCAGAAACGACTTTACGCATCCTGTCTTTCGGATGCTTTCAAGCACGTTTACCGTACCCATGACATTTGTTTCATAGGTGTAACGCGGATTTTTATAGCTTTCTCTGACTATCGGCTGCGCCGCGAGATGAAATACGATGTCGGGTCTGTATTTTTCAAACGTCTCGCAAAGAAGAGGAAAATCTCTAATATCGCCGATGACCGAGGTTATTTTTTCTCCCGCCTTTGAGATATCAAAAAGGCTCGGATCGGTGGGAGGATAGAGAGCGTAGCCTACGACCTTTGCGCCGGCATGGTCGAGCATATGGCACAGCCACGTCCCTTTAAAGCCCGTATGTCCCGTTACGAGCACGCATTTGCCGCGGTAAAAACTCAGATCTGTCATAATTTTACCATACCTTCCAAGGAGCTTCTCCGGAATCCCAGAGCTTTTCGAGATAGAGCTTGTCCCTTTGTGTGTCCATGCACTGCCAGAAGCCGTTGTGTCTGTATGCCATGAGCTGACCCTTTGAAACGACCGTTTCAAGCGGCTTCTTTTCAAACACCGTCTCGTCGCCGTCGATATAGTCGAATATCTCGGGCTGAAGCACCATAAATCCGCCGTTGATGACGTCTCCGTCGGTGTCGTTCTTTTCACGGAACGCCGTGATCTTGTTGTCGTTTCCGATCTCGAGCACGCCGAATTTCTGACCGACGTTGATGGCTGTCATCGTTGCTGTTTTGCCGTGTGAAAAATGGAATTTCACGAGCTCGTTGATATTCACGTTTGAGACGCCGTCGCCGTAGGTCAGCATAAATGTTTCGTCGCCGACATATTTTTTTATCCTCTTTACGCGTCCGCCTGTCATCGTATTGAGACCGGTATCGACAAGAGTCACCTTCCACGGCTCGGCAATATTGTTGTGGATCGTCATCTTGTTGTCCTGTGTAAAATCGAAGGTGATATCGCTGCGGTGGAGGTAATAGTCGGCAAAATATTCCTTTATCACATGCTGCTTGTAGCCGCAGCAAATGATGAAATCGTTGTAGCCGTAATGCGAATAAAGCTTCATTACATGCCAGAGTATCGGCATCCCGCCTATTTCAATCATGGGCTTTGGCTTGAGGTAGCTTTCTTCGCTTATACGCGTTCCGAATCCGCCTGCAAGAATAACGGTCTTCATGTGTTGCCTCCGTTCATTTATCAGTCTCTTGAAAAAATATCCCTTGTATATACCTTGTATTTGACGTCGCTGAGATCGCTGTTCATCCTGTTGGCGACGATGACGTCGGACAGCTTTTTGAATTCCTCAACGTCGTTTATCACCCGATGTCCGCTGAATGTTTCGTCCTTTAAAGCCGGCTCGTATATAACGATCTCGGCGCCGCGGCTTTCAAGGCGCTTTAAGATGCCGAGCACAGCCGAATATCTGAAGTTGTCGGCGTTCAGCTTCATCGTGAGCCTGTAGATGCCGACCGTTTTGGGATTGCTGTCCATTATCCTGTCGGTGATATATTCTTTTCTCGTCGCGTTCGCCGTGACGATGGCGGAGATAAGCTCGTTCGGGATATCGGCGTAATTTGCGACGAGCTGTTTCGTGTCCTTCGGCAGGCAGTACCCGCCGTAGCCGAAGGACGGATTGTTGTAGTGACTGCCGATACGCGGGTCGAGGCCTATGCCGTCGATTATATTTTTTGAATTAAGACCCTTCATTTCGGCATATGTGTCAAGCTCGTTGAAAAACGAGACGCGAAGCGCAAGATATGTATTTGCGAAAAGCTTTACCGATTCCGCCTCTGTCGGATTCATTATCATAACGGGAACGTCCTTCTTTTCCGCGCCCTCTAAAAGGAGGTCGGCAAAGACCTTTGCCTTTTCGAGCTGGTCGGGATCGCTCGTATCCGTTCCGACGATTATTCTCGACGGATAAAGGTTGTCGTAAAGTGCGCGTCCCTCGCGGAGAAATTCAGGAGAAAAGATGATGTTTTTATCGCCTGTCCTCTTGCGGATACCCTCGGTAAAGCCTATCGGCACGGTGGACTTGATAACGATACATGCTGTCTTTGAGCACTGTCTGACGAGCTTATATACTGTTTCGACAGACGACGTGTCAAAGAAATTTTTATTTTCGTCGTAATTCGTAGGCGTCGAAATGATAACGTAATCCGCCTCGGAATACGCCTTTGTCCCGTCGAGAACGGCGTTAAGAGAAAGCTCCTTTTCGGCGAGATATTCGGAAGCCTCTTTGTCGCGTACCGGTGCTTTTCTCGCGTTAATCGCGTCAACCTTTGCCGTCGATATATCAACGGCAGTCACGTCGTTGTTCTGTGCCAAAAGAACGGCGTTTGAAAGCCCCACATAACCGATACCCGCAACAGCTATGTTATACCTTTTCATTTTCCTACCCCTTTGATAATATTACAGATTTATCTTATGAAATATCTTTTTACCTTTTTTGATTATTACAAACCCCTTTTCAAGCCTCTCGCGGGGGATGCAGTACGTGAAGTCGCCGAGCTTTTCATCGTCCAGAGACACTCCGCCCTGTTCGATAAGCCTTCTCGCTTCGCCCCTCGATTTGGCAAGACCCGCTTTTACCATGACCGCCGTTATGAGCGCTCCGCCGTTTTCGTCAAAATCCTCGTCGGAGAGCGACGTCGTCGGCATGTTTTCGCTGTCGGAATTGTTTGAAAAAATTGCTCTCGCCGCGTCTCTCGCCTTGGTCGCCTCGTCCTCGCCGTGGATGAGCTTAGTCACCTCATATGCGAGTACTTCCTTGACTCTGTTGAGCTCGCTGCCCTCGAGCTTTGAATATTCCTCTATCTGTTCGATAGGTACGAATGTCAGCATTTTCAAGCACTTTATGACGTCCGCGTCGTCGATATTTCTCCAGTATTGATAAAATTCATAGGGAGAAGTCTTTTCGGGGTCAAGCCACACAGCGCCTTTTTCGGTTTTGCCCATCTTTTTGCCGCTGCTCGTAAGGAGAAGGTTGAACGTCATTCCGTAGGCTTCTTTTCCGTCGGCGCGGCGTGTAAGCTCAACGCCGCCGATAATGTTGCTCCACTGATCGTCTCCGCCCATTTCGAGTATGCAGCCGTATTTGCGGTTGAGCTCGAGGAAATCGTAGCTCTGCATGAGCATATAGTTCATTTCAAAGAACGTAAGTCCCTTTTCGAGACGCTGTTTATAGCATTCCGCGGCAAGCATACGGCTGACTGTGAAGTGTACGCCGATCTCGCGGATGAAATTTATATAGTTGAGGTCGAGCAGCCAGTCGCCGTTGTTGACCATTATCGCCTTGCCGTCGGAGAAGTCGATGAGGCGCGACATCTGCTTTTTGAAGCAGGCGATGTTGTGCTCTATCGTCTCCTTTGTCAGCATCTTTCTCATATCGGTTTTGCCGGACGGATCGCCGACCATGCCGGTCCCGCCGCCGAAAAGCGCTATCGGAGTATGTCCCGCTCTCTGGAGATGGGCCATGACCATGATCTGTACGAAGTGACCGACGTGGAGGCTGTCTGCCGTCGGGTCAAAGCCGATATAAAATTTTATCTTGTCCTTTGTCAAAAGTTCCTCGATCCTTTCGGGATCGGTCATCTGGGCAACGAGCCCTCTTGCCTTCAGTTCCTCAAATACGTTCATTTATTCTTTTTCCTTTCGTTATTTGTTTTCGGAAATAATCAATTTATATGTGTCTCTGAACACCTCATAGGATTCGGCGGCCTCGGCGTCGAACACCTCTCTCGGAGAGCCTGCTTCGAGAGACATCCTCTCGCTTCCCGCCTCGTATGAAGCCTTCATAAACGGATACTGCGAATAGTCGTCGCCCTTTTTCGGATATCTTCTGTTATTCGTTATCCCGTCGTCTCTCTCGCGGGGATATGACGTGTGGGTGTGGATTATTTTTCCCTTGAATTTAAGCAGCTCGTCGGGCGTCTCGTTCATCTTGAGCATATGGAATACATCGCCGAGCACCTTTATGTTGTCACAGCCGGTCATGTCCGATATTTCGACTGCCTGCGCAACGGTATTGATTGCGTTGCATTCGCCGGCTCTGAGAGGTTCAATGGCTATTCTTATCCCGTACTTTGACGCCTCGGGAGATACGATATCGCGGAGGAAGTGAACAAGATATTTTATACCCTCGCTTCTCTCCATCCCGTCGGGGATGTGCCGCGCTCCGCCGCTGCCGAAGATGATCGTTTTTATCCCGATCTCGTTTGAACGGTAAAGCGCCTTTTTGACATATTCCGATATCGCTCCGTAGTCCTTATCCTCGCCGACGAGGACGTCTCTTCCGGGGATAAAGCAGTTGGCGGCTTCAACGGGGATATCAAAGCTTCTGATCTCTCTTAAAAAAGAGGCGAACTGATCCTCTTCCATATTTGAAATCCCTATTACGTTCGATTCGGCGAAATCGTAGCCTATATCCTGAATGACCTTGAGTCTGTCAAGCTCGATTCCGAAGCAGCATCCTATTTTCATTGTATTAACCTCCCTTTGATTTCCGAAGCGCTTTGCAACATCTCCTCGGCGTTTTGAAGCTGAAGAAATGTTATATCGGCTCCGCTGTTTATTCTTGCGATCTCGGCCTTGCGCCCCTCAAACGTGAGATGCGTTATGCCGGTATATGTTTTTCCGTCTCTGGCGGATTTTTCTATAAGCAGATGTTCGTCCGCCATGCAGGCGATCTGTGACAGATGCGTTACGCAGATGACCTGATGTTTTTTTGACACCTCGTAAAGCTTAAGAGCGACCTTCTGCGCCGCTCTGCCGCTGACGCCCGTATCTATCTCGTCAAATATGAGAGTTCCCGTGTCGTCTCTGTCGGAGAGGACGTTTTTGATCGCCAGCATTATCCTCGATAATTCTCCTCCCGAGGCAATTTTAGCGAGCGGCTTCGGCTCCTCGCCGACGTTTGCGGAAATAAGAAACTCGACGCTGTCGCATCCGTTTTCCGTCATGGCGCACGGATTTATGTCGACCTTGAAAACGACGTTCGGCATGTTTAAAAAGCTCAGTTCCTCACAAACGCTGTCGGCAAATTTTTTCGCCGTATCCGTCCGCCTTTTTGTGATGACCGCGGCTGTTCTTTCGAGGCTCGCGGTGATTATATTTATTTTTGATTCGATATCGTTTATACGCTTTTCGGACAGCTTTATCTTTTTTATTTCGTCCTCGGCGTTTCGTAGGAACGAGAGCATGTCCTCCTCGGTAGCGCCGTATTTCCGCGAAAGCCTGTATAAAAGATCGAGCCGCTCCTCCGTCTCCTCCGCTTCGATCGGGTCGATGTCGAGCGAGGAAAGTGAGTCTCTGATTTCGGAGGCGTATTCCTTCATCCCGTAGGCGTATTCCCTTATTTTTTCGGCGGCGTCCTTTAAGGGATCGACATATTCCGATACTTCGTCGAGGCAGTCTGCGGCGTTTTCCGCGTCGGAGGCGGCGCCCGCCGTCTCATCGGAGCCTTCTAAAAGCTCGTACGCCTCGTTAAGATAACGTATTATTTTTTCGGAATTTCTGAAAAGCGCCTTTTTCTCGGCAAGCTCGTCGCGTTCGCCTATCCTTATATCGGCCTTTGTCAGCTCGTCGACCTGAAAGGAAAGAACGTCGAGCCGGCGTTCCTTTTCGGCGTCGTCAAGGATATATTCCTTTTTTTCTCTTTTGAGGCGCAGAAGCTCGTCATATTCTTTTTTGAATTCGCAGAGAAGCTCGCCGTTGTCGGCAAGTCTGTCGATAAATGTCACATGGCTTTCGGGATCGAGGAGAGCCTGGCTGTCATGCTGGCCGTGGATATTTACGAGCCTTCGCCCGAGCGATCTCAGCATCGAAACGGTGACGGGGGAGCCGTTTACGCGGCATGTGTTCCTTCCGTCGGCCGTTATGACCCTTGTAATAAGTATCTCGCCGTCGCAGTCCGCGCCGCAGTCGATAACGGCGTCTCGGACGTCGTCGGAAAAATCGGTAAAAAGAGCGGATACCTTCGCCTTGTCGGCTCCCGTTCTGATAAGATCTCGCGAGGTACGTTCTCCGAGCACCGCGTTTATGGAGTCGATTATGATAGATTTACCGGCGCCCGTCTCACCCGTCAGCACGTTGAATCCGTGGGACAGATCGAGAGAAGCGCTCTCTATTACGGCAATATTTTCGATTTGA
>JAILLJ010000064.1 GCA_024693205.1 Clostridiales bacterium
TGCCCGTTTCTTTTTCAAATTCGGGGATAAGCGAAAGGTCGATATATTCGCCCCAGTTGTAGACGTTCAGCGTGACCTTGCCGCCGTTTCCGCATCCCGCAAATAAAAAGAGGGACATTACGATGCACAAAGAGAGGATAACAGAGACGATTTTCTTTTTCATTTCAGATATCAAATCCTTTCAATATTTATTTTTTGTTTGCGTTTGCTCTTTGTTTATTCGCGCCGGACTGGCGTAAATTTACGATGATGAGAAGTATCATGACCGAGGTGAAAAGGAGCGTCGACAGCGCGTTTATCTTAGGCGAATAAGGACGCTTCGTCATTGAATAGATCGTTACGGGAAGCGTTTGCGCCGCCGAGCCGCTGTTGAAATAGCTTATTACGAAATCGTCGAGCGAGAGCGTAAAAGCCATTATAAAGCCCGTTACGATGCCCTGCATTATTTCGGGGATAACGACCTTTACGAACGCCGCGACGGGCGGACAGCCAAGGTCGAGAGCGGCGTCGTAAATGTTGCTGTTCATGCCGCTGAGCTTCGGCATGACGGAAAGTATCACATACGGTATATTGAACGTGATATGCGCTATAAGAAGCGTCCAAAAGCCCATTTCAAGCCCGTTCACCCTTGTTATGACGAACACAAAAAGTATCATCATCGAGATTGCCGTGACGATATCGGGATTTACGACGGGGATATTGTTTACCGTAAGATAAGTCTTTCGCTTTATGCCCTTCATGGAATTTATCCCGACAGCCGCCAAGGTGCCTATAATTGTAGCCGTTACAGCCGACAGGACGGCGATGGCAAGCGAAAGATAGAGGGATTTTAATATGACCGTGTCGTGGAAAAGCTCGGCATACCATCTGAGAGAAAATCCGCCGAAATTAGTCCTGCTCTTTTCGGAGTTAAAGGAATAAAAAATCATTACGACTATCGGCGCGTAGAGAAAAGCGAATACAAGGCAGTTGTAGATTTTTGAAAGCGTTTTCATCAGATCACGCCTCCCGCCGTTTCGCCGTTGTCGAATTTATTCATAACGGTCATCGAAACAAGTATCAGTATCATCAGTACGAGCGACAGAGCCGCGCCGACGTTGTAGTTTATCGTTCCGGTGTTGCCGAGGAAATAATTTTCGATAACGTCTCCGATAAGGAACGTTTTGCCGCCGCCGAGAAGCTTTGAAATAACAAATGTACTGACAGCGGGGACGAATACCATCGTTATTCCGGATATCACGCCGGGGATGCTCATCGGGAGCAGGACGCGCTTGAATACGTTGAACCTGTTAGCGCCGAGATCCTGGGCGGCTTCGACTGTGCTTTTATCTATCTTTGTAAGCACGGTATATATGGGAAGTATCATATACGGAAGGAAGTTATAGACCATTCCGAGAGTGACGGCCCCGTTTGTGTTTATCATATGGAACCCTTCAAAGCCGATTGCTCTTACGGCGCGGTTGATAAGTCCGTTTCCCTCGAGGATAGTCATCCAGGCGTATGTCCTTATAAGGAAATTCATCCACATCGGGAGCATGACGAGCATTATCATCGTCTGCTGCTTGAACGCGCTCATCTTGGACATGCTGTATGCTAAGGGGTAGGCGAGAAGGAGACATATAACCGTCGATATCACGGCAAGCTCTATCGAAATAAGGAAGGTGCGGCTGTAATCACGGATATAAGAAAGATTTGAAAAAGTGAACGCACCGCCGCTGTCGGTAAACGCATAATATATAACGAGCGCTATGGGAACGATAACGAAGATCATCATCCAGACGGTGTAAGGCGCCGTAATAAGTTTTTTGCCGAGTCCTTTAGCCATTACCGTCGCCCTCCTCGTATGTAACATCCGAAAGGAGGTCGATCTCGTCGCTGAACGAGCTGTAATCGCCGTAAAGGCCGGAATACTTGGATTTTTTCATTATATGGATGGCGTCGGGCTCGACGTAGATGCCGATCTTGTTTCCCACCTCTTCGTAGTCGGTGGTCTGTATCATCCATTTAAAGCCCTGGACGTCGACGATTATTTCAAAATGGACGCCCTTGAAGGTCACCGAGGTGACTTCGCCGCGGAGCATACCTTTTTCGAGCGGGACGACGTCAACGTCCTCGGGACGGATAACGACATCGACAGGCTCGTTTTGAGCGAAGCCCTTATCGAGGCATTTAAAACGCTGACCGGCAAATTCCGTGACGTAATCCTCGGGCATTATGCCGTCGATTATATTGCTTTCGCCGATGAAATCCGCGACAAAGGCGTTTTTCGGCTCATTGTATATATCTATCGGAGTTCCTATCTGTTGGATAACGCCGCCGTCCATAACGACGACGGTATCGGACATCGAGAGCGCCTCCTCCTGATCGTGTGTGACATAGATAAATGTTATCCCGAGGCGCTGCTGGATGTTTTTAAGCTCGACCTGCATGTCCTTGCGGAGCTTAAGGTCGAGCGCGCCGAGCGGCTCGTCGAGAAGAAGGACCTTGGGATTTACCGCGAGCGCCCTCGCTATCGCGACGCGCTGCTGCTGGCCGCCGGAAAGCGAATTTATATCTCTCTCCTCAAAGCCTTTGAGGTTTACGAGGCTGAGCATTTCCGTGACCTTGTCCTTTATTTCTTCCTTTGAGCGCTTTTGGATGCGAAGCCCGAACGCGATATTGTTAAAGACGTTGAGGTGGGGGAAAAGCGCGTATCTCTGGAAGATCGTATTGACCTGCCTTTTATGGGGCGGGACGTCGTTCACCTTTTTGTTTCCGAAGATGACTTCGCCCTCGTCGGGGCGCAGGAAACCGGCGATTATACGAAGCGTCGTCGTTTTTCCGCATCCGGAGGGACCCAAAAGGGTGATAAACTCCTTATCGTTTATATAGAGATTCAGATCCTTTAAGATTTGTTCTCCGCCTAAAGAAACCGAAATGTTTTTTAATTCAATAAGATGGTTGTCGGACAATTATCTTCCTCCCCCGTGAGTGTGGATAAGGTATTATACCACATATTAAAAATAGTAATACAAATATATAGCTATTTTACCGAAAAGTCAATGAGTTTAAAAGAAATTATTATTAAACGGCATATATTTTTTTGCGCCGCTTCGTTTGACAAAACCCGACAGAGTAGTATAATTATTGCATAAGGCTCAAAAGGGGCAATTCAATTGAAAATACAAAAGACAGACATGTGCGGCGGACGGCTTTTCAGCGGCATATTGTTTTATTCCGTTCCGATAATAATATCGTCCGTCCTCCAGCTTTTTTTCAACGCCGCCGATACGATAATCGTCGGGCGTTGGAGCGGAAAAACAGCGCTTGCCGCCGTCGGCTCGACGGGATCGCTGATAAATCTGATAATAAATCTTTTCATAGGGCTTTCGATAGGCGTTAATGTCGCGGTCGCTCAGCATCTCGGCGCGAAGCGGTACAAGGAAGCGAGCGAAGCGGTGCATACCTCTATCGCCTTGGGCGTCATAAGCGGCGTTATCGTCGCCGCTGCGGGAATGGTGTTTGCGCCGGGACTTCTGAGGCTCATGGGAACTCCCGAGGACGTCATAGGCGAAGCGATACTCTATACGCGTATATATTTCTTCGGCGCGCCGTTTCTGATGATCTATAATTTCGGAGCGGCTGTTTTAAGGGCTGACGGCGACACGAAGCGCCCGCTATATTTCCTGACGGCGGCGGGCGCGGTCAACGTGATACTTAATCTGATATTTGTAATAGTCTTTAAAATGGGCGTGGCGGGCGTAGCGCTCGCGACGGTCATCTCCCAGTTTATCTCATGCGTGCTCGTCATAAACTGCCTGACAAGACTTGAGGATCAGTGCCGATTTACTCCGAAATATATGAAGATCTACGGAAAAAATCTGTCAAACATAGTAAAGATAGGTCTTCCCGCGGGAATACAGAACTGCGTTTTTTCGCTGTCGAATATGCTTATACAGTCCGGCATAAATTCATTCGGCTCGTCCGTGATGGCGGGAGACGCCGCGGCGTCAAACCTGCTCGGCTTCGTTTATGTCTCGATGATCTCGGTAGCTCAGGCGGCGCTGACATTCACAGGTCAGAACGTCGGCGCAAAAAATTACAGGCGGACAGGAAAGATCTGCGCCGTATCGTCGCTTATCTCGGCCGTCGTCGGGATAATAACAGGCGGCACGATCTTACTTTTCGCCGAGCCTCTTCTGAGGATATATACAAGCGACGCGAGCGCTGTCGAAGCGGGAAAGATAAGGCTTTTAGTCATAGGACTTACCTATTTCCTTTGCGGGATAATGGAATGTATCTGCAGCGGGATAAGGGGATACGGAAAATCATTCGTGCCGATGGCGGTGTCGATGATCGGAGTGTGCGGAATGAGGATGATCTGGATATACACCGTTTTCGCGTCTTACCATACGCTGTTTGTCCTCTATTCGTCATACCCGATATCGTGGATACTTACGACCTCGGCGCATCTCATATGCTTCATCGTGATCTGTAAACGGCACCTGCGTTTGGGCGGAGCCGAAAAGGAAAGGACGGCGGAGACGGTTGGCTGATTATATGTGCCCTGTATGTAAAGGACGGCTTTTGAGGACGGAAACATCTTTCAGGTGCGAAAAAGGCCATTGTTTTGATATAGCAAAGGAGGGCTACGTCAATCTTTTGTTATCATCACAGCATTCGAGCGTAAAACCGGGAGATTCGCCCGAAATGTCGAGGGCGAGACGCGATTTTCTAAGCGGCGGATATTATAAAAATCTTGCCGACGCGCTGTCCGACGAGATAAGATCGTTTGAAATAAAAAACGGCAGTCTGCTCGACGCGTGCTGCGGCGACGGATATTACACAAGCATTTTACACGAAAACACCGGACTTGACGTTTACGCGTTTGATATCTCAAAGGATATGGTGAAATTCGCGGCGAAGAAAAATAAAGCCCTTAACTGCTTTGTCGCGGGGATACACAGCATCCCTCTTTTTGACGGGAGCATGGACGTCATAACGAGGATATTCGCGCCGTCGAACGACGCGGAGTTTATTCGCGTCTTAAAAAGGGGAGGGCGGCTCATAACGGTGACGCCGGGGCGCGAACACCTTATGGAGCTGAAGGAGATACTTTACGAAACGCCGTATTATAACGACGAGGAAATAAAAACGTTTGACGGAGCGGCGCCCGAAAAGCGGATGAGAGTCAGGAATGAATTCAGGGTGGACGGCGAAAAAGCGCTGAACGATCTTTTTAAAATGACGCCGTATTATTATAAGACGTCGCCGAAGGACGCGGAGAAATTAAAGGGGATAAACAGCCTGTCCCTGACGTCCGATTTCATAATAAGCGAGTACCGGATAAAAAAATAAAATTAACGGCTAAAAATTTTAAAAAAAGCCTTGACATTTCCGATATTGGTTGCTATAATATCACATGTTCCTGCGAGAGTGGCGGAATTGGCAGACGCGCACGTTTGAGGGGCGTGTGTTAATCACGTACGGGTTCAAGTCCCGTCTCTCGCACCACGCTGTCACGGTTATTTTGATACGATGTAACTGTGACAGCGATTTTTTGTTTTTCGTTGATATATAAGGGATGACGATGGTTCAGACCGGAGGGAAACCGGGTGCGTTTAGAACCGTGCTGAACAGGCGGGCGTAAGTCGAAAACTTACACTGCAAATGTCCTGTATACGGTCAGGTGCTGCTGATCCCGGAAAAGTGAATAGGTTCAATCGTTCCCGTCAGGTCGCTTGACTTGGCGGGGTTTTCTGTTTTCTATACAGAAAAAGTATTGCGCAGGATGTTATATTGTGGTAAGATATAAAATGTAGTTTTATAAGCAAAATCCCGATTTTGAATACGAGGAGAATGCGAAATGAAGAAGATTTGGAAACGTACGCTCGCTATGTTGCTGGTTGTTCTCATGGTTGGCGGGATTGCGCCGATTGATGCCTTGGCAAATGTCGAATGGCCGACGCTGCCGGTGAGTGGAGTGTTCACATGGGCTGCAGATGCATTTAATGATGGCATGCGGATTGTCAGGAACGTTACCAGATGGCTATCGGACAAAGTACAAGGCTTGTCCTTCCCAGCAGCCGCCGCAGATTATACCAGCGGCAGTTATACCTATTCTTTGTCTGACAATACCGCAACCATAACAAAATGCGATCTGTCCGTTTCCGGTTCAATTTCCATTCCTGGGAAACTGGATGGATTCACTGTTGTAGCAATCGGATCGTCTGCTTTTGAAAAATGTAATTTAATAACGGGTATTACAATCCCAGACAGCGTGAAAAAAATCGATAATTATGCCTTCAATGGCTGTACGGCACTGACGTCTGTTGAATTGGGCAAGGTTGAAACGTTGGGATATTGCTTGTTTCTGGACTGTACAAATTTGAAAAAGCTATCGATACCAAATACGGTAACAAGTAGTTACAGCAGAAATGGCTACGAAACGCTTTACGGCGTTTATCAGTATTATTACAATCAGGGGGCTCTCTCCGGCAGCTATATCACAGATCTTGTTTTTGAAGATGGTATTAAAAAGATTCCGGAATCTATTTGTTCGCAATGCAAGACGTTGGAGAATGTAAGGTTGCCCGGTGCAAAACCTTTTACAGAAGTGGAGCCGATTATTCCAGAAGATGCAGTTGCTTTCAACGGACATTATTACAAGGCATATAATCTGCCTATGACATGGGAAGATGCAGAGCGTAATTGTGAAGGTGTGGGCGGGTATTTGATTACGATCGCATCGAAAGAAGAAAACGATTTTGCATTCAATCTAATCAAACAGGAGAGTCAGGATTATTATTGGTTAGGGGCGACTGATAATGCATTTGAGGATGACTGGCATTGGATAACCGATGAGGAATGGAATTACACTGCATGGTCAAATTGTTTTGATAATGGTTGGGGTGGTAAAGAGGATTATGCTGCTCTCTTGCGAATTGATTCGTGGGGAGAACCTGGACAATGGAATGATTTTGTAAATGATGCGCAAGGGTCTTCATCAACAGAGTTTGGCTACATTTGTGAATGGGGTAATTACAGTGATGACGGAGAAGAATACTCGTTTTACACAGGCGGCTTAGAAATTGGTAATCACGCCTTTTATGGCTGTGAATCCATTAATATTATTGCCCTGCCGAAAAACGTAACCGTGATTGAAGAATATGCGTTTAGTGACTGTACTTCACTTGTGTCTGTCAAGGCGCAAGATGGTACGACCAACCTTAAAAGCATTGGCAACTATGCATACAGAGGATGTACAACGTTAACATCTGTTGAACTGGGCAAAGTGGAGACGC
>JAILLJ010000104.1 GCA_024693205.1 Clostridiales bacterium
AGGTCCGGTAATAATAACTATCTTATTATTGGAGCTGAGCTTTATCTGTTTCGGAGTACATCCGAAACAAAGGAAAATCATGATAAGCGCGAGTAAAAACGCAGACGTCTTTTTAAGCATTTACAATACCTCCGCAGAAAATTTATATCATATCGGTTTTATATACAGTATCTGTGTCTGAGCGTGAGTCCGCTGTCGCTGACGATAATTTCCGTTCCGCCGTTATAGCCGTAAAAGAAACCGCTGTTAGTGCCGTCCTTTAAGGTGTAGCTTAGTCTGACGCCCTTGTAAACGATAGAGAAGTTATTCATATGATCGTGGCCGCAAATGATATTTTTTGTCGTTCCGACTTCATTTACCGCGTCAAAGAATCCGTTGTTTACAGGGTCGCCGTTTTCGTCTCTCGCGCAACAGATCTTTTCGTGCAGCGCGCCGAACGCCTCGTATCCGTCCTTCCAGCGATGCTTTGACGCATCCCAAGCTTCATCGTAAGCGTATTGATATTCGGCGCAGGGAATGTGGAACAGTACGGATGATTCAACATTATGACCCATTTTTTCGCTGATTCCCTTTGCCGCCCATTTATACCATTCTATCTGGTTATCCCAAAGGGCGGACTTGTGAGTGTCCATCATTATCAGCGAATGGACAACGTTTATTTTATCGCCGTCTTTTTCCGCGATATTTACAATATAGTTTCCGACGCCCATGTCGGACGGGCCTTTTTTAAGAAGGCAGTATTCGCTCTTTTGCATCACTTCGGCAAGGTAATTTTTATCGCAGTTCGCTTCTTCGTCGTGATTGCCGAAAATCGGCGCCCACGGGATCTTAAAGCTGTCAAGGAAGCTTGTCAGTCGCTTTATCGAATATACCGTTGAATCGCCGCATACGTTATCGCCTGTCACGGTTATCAGATCGGGCTTGACTCTTTTTATCATGCGCTTAGCGGTTATCAGAGTATAGATACCGAAAAAAGCTCTTCTGTCGTAGTCCGAAAGATGGATGTCCGTAAGGTTAAGGATAGTCAGATCCTTCCCCTTTTCCTTATAAATTACAGCCGTGTCGTCGATATCGTATTCGTCGTCCGGCGACCATGTCTCGTCCGACGGCGTACCGACGTATTTTGTATTTAATATTTCGTCCTTATTAGTATAGGCGTATCTTGCCTGTTTAAATCCGGTAAGCGCTTCACCGTTGTCATCTTTTACGGAAGTACTCGTCAAGGGAAGTATCAGAACGAGCGCCATAAAAAATGATAGAATACTTTTCATATGTTTCACCTTTTATGAATTTTGATGCATTGAAGGAATAAAAATCAATATTCAAGTATGCCGTTGTAAACGAGCTTTGTGTTGCCGGTAAGGTAGACGGTATCGTCGGTATATCTGACGATCAGATCTCCGCCCTTGACCTTGACGGTTATGTCGGTGTCCTTTTTGCAGTAGCCGTTTTCAACAGCCGCGACAGCCGCCGCGCATGCGCCCGAGCCGCAGGCATATGTTTCGCCGTTGCCGCGCTCCCATACGCGCATTTTAAGCGTAGTTTCGTTGACGACGCGGACAAACTCGGTGTTCATCCTGTTTTTGAATACCGAAGCGTGCTCAAAGAGCGGCCCTATTTCGGGGACGTTTAACTCGTCGACCCTGTCACGGAAAAGAACGCAGTGAGGATTGCCGATCGAAAGGCATGTAACATGATAATATTTCCCGCCGACTTCGATGGGATAATCGATCATCTTGCCGACGTCAAGTTTCATCTTCATGAACTTGGGCGAAAAGTCGACTCTGCCCATATTTACGCAGGCGGACGAGACTTTTCCGTTAATCGTATATGTCTGAACGCTTATGACCGCTCCGCCCATTTCAAGGTCGATGACCTCTTTTTTGACTTCGCCGTTGTCATAAAGGTATTTTGCGACAGATCTCAATGCGTTTCCGCCCATCTTCGCTTCGCTTCCGTCAAGGTTGAATACTCTTACCTTGGCGTCAGCAATATCTGATTTTTCGATGAGGATGATACCGTCGCCGCCTATTCCGTGATGGCGGTC
>JAILLJ010000130.1 GCA_024693205.1 Clostridiales bacterium
TGGCAGGATGAATTTACCGCCATCGGCACCGGCGCGCTGTATTATTCCGAATTTACTATTGACGACGTAGAAACATATCACCCGTCCGACAGATTCCAAACATCGACGTTCTGGATAATAGAGGCGGACGCCTCCAACCGCCTTCGCCTTCGCGGTATAGATAACGAAAAAGGCGTCGTGCTTGTCGAATATATACTCGACACCCCCGCCAACCCCGAAAACCGTCCCTACACGGTTGAAAAGAGACAAAGAGCCTCAAAACCTCCCGTATTCGGGGACGGCAGCTCGATCAAGGTCAGCGGGCTTTTCGGAAAATATAAAGCGACTGTTCCCGCCGCGTCGTCGACCGACGGTATGCCGATAGTCCTCTACAGAGCGTTTGTGTATGACGAAAACGGAAACGAAGCGGCAAGCGTCTGGACGCTCCCGAGGTATTACAGAGCGGGAGAGGTCAAAAAGGTTTCGCTTGACCTTCCGAAGCTCGAAAAGGGCGCATACACCGTCCGCGTCGTCGCCGAAACGGCATACGGAGTCCGGTCAGACGCCCTCGAAACGACTGTAAACGCAGGCTGAGCCTGCACGCGATTCGGGCAGATAGTGTGATATCATATCCACGCTATCTGCCCGATTTTTTTGAAAAAACGTTAATTTTTAAATTACAGCTTTATTATTCCTCGAATCTCTCGTCGATGACTCTCTTCGCCTTTTTTTCACTTCTCGGAAGTATGCCCTGCTCGACAACCTTGACGATCGGCGTAAAGCCTATCGAGCTTTTGAATGCCTGAGCGACCTCTTTCGCAAGATCTCCGAAATCGGAAAGTCCGCTTTTCGCCTCGATATAAAGGCGCATGGTATCCTTTCCGTCAAGGTGTGACAGGCGTATCTGATACTCGACGTCAAGCTCGGGGAATTTTGCTATCACCTCTTCGACATGAGCCGGAAAGACGTTTACGCCGTGTATCTTCATCATATCGTCCGTCCTGCCCTTGATGATGTCGATAAGCGGATATGACTTGCCGCATTTGCATTTTACCGGCACGATGCGCGAAAGGTCGTGGGTGCGGTAACGGATAAGCGGAGCGCCTCCCTTGACGAGAGTCGTAAGAACGATCTCTCCCCACTCGCCGTCGGGAAGTGTTTTTCCCGTCTTTGGATCGATTATTTCGGTATACACATAGTCGTCCCACATGTGCATATATTGTTCGCCGGGGCAGTTGATGCCGATACCGGGGCCGTATATCTCAGTAAGTCCGTAGATATCAAAAAGCTCAATACCAAGCAGCTCGTGTATCTGTGCGCGCATCTTTTCGCTCCAGCGCTCCGAGCCGATAACGCCCTTTTTAAGACATATTTTGTCACGCAGACCTCTTTTGTTTATCTCCTCGCCGAGAAGAAGAGCGTATGACGACGTCGCGCAAAGAACGGTCGTCTTCATGTCTATCATCATTTTTATCTGTTTATCGGTGTTGCCGGGGCCCATCGGCACGACCATTGCGCCGAGCTTTTCCGCGCCGTTCTGGAAGCCTATACCCGCCGTCCAAAGACCGTAGCCGGGAGTTATCTGTATCCTGTCATGCTTCGTTATCCCCGCCGTCTCGTAACAGCGCTTGAACATCTCTCCCCAGTCGTCTACGTCCTTTGCCGTATATGGGATTATTACGGGAAGTCCCGTCGTGCCCGACGACGAATGTATCCTCACTATCTCTTCCTCGGGAGCCGTCATAAGTCCGAGAGGATACGCGTCGCGAAGATCGGCTTTTTCGGAGAAGGGAAGCTTCTCAAATTCCTCCGGGCTGTCTACCCTTGTTACACCTGCGGCGGCAAGCTTTTTGCCGTAAAAATTACCGGCCGACACGAGAGCGTTTATCCTGTCGTTTACAAGCGCCAGCTGTTCTTTTGATATCTGCATTTTTATTCCCCCATGAATTTACTTTGTAAAGAAAAACGCCTTTGTATTTAGCTCGATAAATTCCGGCTTTACGGCGTCGGGAAGCGCGGAAATGATATCGTCCTCCGAAAGACCCGTCACGCCCGTCCTTACAGCCGCGCCGAGCAAAACGAGATTCATCACCTTTGAGCTTTTAAGCTCTTTTTCCGCCTCAAGGGTATCGACAAGCGACAGACGTCCCTCGGCGACATTGTTTTTAAGATATTCCGTCATAGGCTGAGCCGAATAGCCCGTATCGCCGAGAGCGGCTGTAGTCGGCATTATCGAGCGAACGGAGCTTACTACATATCCGCCTTTTTTAAGGTAGGGCAGCATCCTCACCGTCTCGCCGCATTCAAAGCCGATTATTATATCCGCCTGTCCCTTTCCTATCATCGGAGAAAAGAGGTCGCTTCCTATGCGGACGTTTCCGAATACGCTTCCGCCCCTTTGGGCCATGCCTATTGTCTCCGCGCTCATAACGCCGAGCCCCTTTTTCATAGCGGCGGCGGCAATGAGCTTTGACGCGAGGACGGTGCCCTGACCGCCAACGCCGCAAAGAACTATGTTTTTATTCATGGTCCGCCTCCTTCTTTATCGCGCCCGTCGGACAGATCCTTTCGCAGAGCGAGCATCCGTTACAGAGCGAGCCGTCAATAACTATCCTGCCGTCCTCGACGGAGAGAGCGGGACAGCCTATCTCCTTTATGCATTTTTTGCAGCGTATGCATTTGTTTTCATCTATTTTGAGCGCCCTGCCCTTTCTTATCAGCGCGACGCAAGGCGACCTGAAAATTATCGCCTTAACGCCCTTCTTACTGTCGGCGCGCTTTACGGCTTCAATGGCTTTATCAAGGTCAAGCGGATCGACCGTCTCGACATGTGTGACGCCGACGCCCCTCAGCACTTTTTCGATATCGACCTTTTCGACGACGTCGCCCATGAGCGTATGTCCCGTCCCGGGATGAGGCTGATGTCCCGTCATGGCTGTAGTCGAGTTGTCGAGGATGATAACGGTCATCTCCGACTGATTGTAAACGGCGTTGACTATCCCCGTTATACCCGACGCGAAAAAGGTCGAATCTCCGACAAAGCCGAAGCACCTTGTGTCCGGCTCGATGTGACCTATGCCCTGGGGTATCGTTATGCCCGCGCCCATGCAAAGGCATGAATCGACCATATCGAGCGGCATGGCGTTTCCGAGAGTATAGCATCCTATATCTCCGCCGAACACTGTCTTTTTTCCCTTCATCGCCCTTTTAACGGCGTAGAACGACGCTCTGTGAGGACAGCCCGCGCAAAGCACGGGAGGACGAACGGGAAGCGAAGGCGCGTCCGATAAAACATCTGACGGCTCTTCAAGGGGCTTTATCCCGATAAACTTTGATACATAAGAGAAAACATCGTCTATGGAGTTTTCGCCCGCCGCGCGGACGTCTCCCGTATGTTTCCCAGATACTTTGGTGGAAAGATAATATTTTCCCGCCGTCTTCAAAAGCTCGTCCTCGATGACGGGCTCAAGCTCCTCAAGCACGAGCACCTCGTCCCTGTCGCGCATAAAGCGCTCCGACAGCGAGTACGGGAACGGATGGGGAGTCGATATTTTAAGCACCGACGGCTTATCATCGTCGGGGATATCTTTAAGCGCTTCCATGAGATGGGCGTAGCTTATCCCGCCGGCGGCGATTCCCTTTTTTGAATTTTTGCCGGGAGGAGTCAGGATATTTCGCGGATCGTTTGAAAAAACCTCCGACAGCTCGTCGTTTCTTTTTACTATATTTCCGTGATTTTTAAAGGACAGACGCGGGAATATGACAAAGCGCTTGCTGTCCTTTATAAAGCCCTCGGGCTTATGCGTGACATATTCGCTTTCATCCCTTACGTCTATGGAAGCGTAGGCGTGACATATCCTTGTCGTCGGTCTTAATATAACGGGAGTTCCGTATTTTTCCGAAAATTCAAAGGCCTCGAACGCCATTTCGTACGCCTCCTTGACGGACGACGGGTCGAAGCACGGAAGCTTTGAAAACGAAGCGTAACGCCTCGTGTCCTGCTCCGTCTGTGACGAGATCGGGCCGGGATCGTCGGCGACAAGGATCACGACGCCGCCCTTGACGCCTATATATTCAAGCGTCATCAGCGGATCGGACGCGACGTTCAGTCCCATCTGTTTCATCGTGACGAGGCACCTCGCGCCGGCATATGACGCTCCGGCGGCGACCTCGAGCGCCGCCTTTTCGTTTACCGACCATTCGACATAAACGCCCTCGGGACGAAGCTTAGCGGTGTTTTCAAGCACCTCCGTCGACGGAGTTCCGGGATATCCGGAGGCAAGATCGACTCCCGCCGCGACAGCTCCCATGGCGATGGCGGCGTTGCCCATTAAAAATTCCTTATGCATTATAAAGCATCCTCCGATAAAGAATGATGTTTATTATTTTCCGATTTTTCCGGGAAGTGAGATATACGGCTTCAAGACGCCGCAGAAGAAGTCGGATTCGATGAAATCCACGCCGCACTTCAGCGCGTAAGATACCTTGGCGGGATCGTTCGCCGTCCAGACAGCTACTCTCAGTCCCTTTTCATGGAACTTTGCGACCCAGTCGATATCGGACACCAAAAGATGAAGATCGACGTCAAAGCCCTGATCGAGCGCCTGCTGTATCTCTTTGTCGTCGTTCTCTCCCGCGCAGTACATGACGGGAACGTCAGGATGGCGTTCATGGAGAAGGCTCATAACGTCTATCCCGCCGCCCTGTACCGATATGGCGGAGAGGTCGTAGACCGTCGTCATCGTGCGGTAAAGCAGGTCTATCTGCTCCGGCGTATACGCGCCCTTAAGCTCGACGAAGCAGAACATATTATATTCCTTCATTATCTCAAGGTAGCGCTCAAACGAGCAAATATAAAGCTCCGTCCTCGTTTTTCTGTTTTTGATCGGCTTTGACGAAAGCTCGGCAAAGGTGTGTGAGCTTATCTCCATCTCATCGCCGTCGGCGTATTTCATCTCGTTGTTGTGACAAAGGACAAGGACGCCGTCCTTCGTTACGCGAACGTCCGTTTCACAGCCGCCGAAGCCCTTTTGACCGGCTTTAATAAACGCTTCTTCCGTGTTTTCCTGATAAAGGCCGGAATAGCCGCGGTGCCCTATAAATATCGTATCCTTTTCCTGCTTCGCGTACCCTCCGAAAATGCCCGTAACAAGCGCCGAGATCAGCATAAAAAACACCTCAATATTCTTAATTATTTTTGCCATGTCTTTTCCCTCCGTTTTTTATTTTACGAAAAATGCGGCAAAGGCCTTGCCGCGCCGATCGGGAAGTCGGCAAAAGCAAAACCGATACGCTTCGTACAGACTCCCAATAATAAAATTATGTTATCAAATACCGCCCTTTTTGTCAAGAGCTTTACTCTCGCGGCGGCTTGATATTTAGTGATGTTGCACAAAAAACACGCTGTTGATTTTTCACGTTTTATATGATATATTTATGTATATTATTTATTATAGGGGGCACGACATGGAAAAATATCTTATCAACCCGAATCAAAAAATCAGCCGTATAAATAAGGACGTCTACGGCCATTTCAGCGAGCATCTCGGAAGGTGTATCTACGAGGGGCTTTTTGTCGGAGAGGACTCCGACATACCGAACGTAAACGGTATGAGAAACGACGTCGTCAACGCGCTTCGCGAGATGGGCCTCCCCGTCCTGCGCTGGCCCGGCGGATGCTTCGCCGACGAATATCACTGGAAGGATGGCATAGGGCCGAAGGAAAGCCGAAAAAAGATACTCAACACCCACTGGGGACGCGTCGTCGAGGACAACAGCTTCGGCACTCACGAGTATTTCGAGCTTTGCCGCCAGCTCGGCTGTGACACGTACATAAACGGAAACGTCGGCTCAGGCACCGTCCGTGAGATGAACGAATGGGTGGAATATATGACGTTTGACGGCACCTCGCCCATGGCTGAGCTGAGAAAACAGAACGGACGTGAAAAGCCCTGGATAATTAAATATTTCGGCGTCGGAAACGAAAATTGGGGTTGCGGCGGCAACATGGACCCCGAATATTACGGTTGTCTTTTCAAGCGGTATGAGACATATATCCGCAACTACGACAACGATCACCGCATCTACCGTATCGCCTGCGGGCCTAACTGCGAGGACTATCATTGGACGGACAGGGTCATGGACAAGGTCAAAAACAAGGCGAACGGCCTGTCGCTCCATTACTATACCGATATCTGGGACAGCGAAACGCGTTCAAAAAAGAGCGCGACGGAATTCACTTCGCTTCAATATGAACAGACGCTCGCGCAGGCTTTCCGTATCGACGATATCGTGACGCGCCATATCGAAATAATGAACCGTCACGACCCGTGTAAGCGCGTCGACCTTATCGTTGACGAATGGGGCACCTGGTACGAGGTCGAGCCCGGCACAAATCCCGGATTTTTATATCAGCAAAATACGATGCGCGACGCCATGGTAGCCGCGCTGACTCTCAATATTTTCAACAAGCACAGCGACCGAATTAAAATGGCGAACATCGCGCAGACCGTAAACGTCCTGCAATCGGTCATTCTGACCGACGGAGAGCGCATGCTGCTCACTCCCACTTACCATGTATTCAAAATGTTTAAGCCCCATCAAAACAGCACGCTCCTCGGCTCATACATCACGACTCCCGTAAGCGAAGTACCATGCGCAAAAAGCCCGTCCGACCGCCCGACCTATCCCCTTCCGAAGCTTATTGAATCGGCGTCGATCAACGACAGCGGCGTTATCTTCGCGACGGTCGTGAACACCTCGCCTGTTGATCCCGCCGAGATAAAATGCCAGGTCGCCGATACAGCCGTAAAAAGCGTCAAGGCGGAGATACTTACCGGAAAGATAGCCGATCACAACACGTTCGACGCGCCGGAAAGCGTCAAAACGGTCGAATTTTCCGATTTTTCCGTTTTGTCCGACGGATTTACCGCATCGCTTCCTCCGTGCAGCGTCGCGCGCTTT
>JAILLJ010000158.1 GCA_024693205.1 Clostridiales bacterium
CACAAAACATCAGCCATAGAAAGAAGGTACTTCTCGTGGACATTGTAGCACAGGAAGCAAGAAAAAAGCAAGCAATAGTTAAATATGCATTAAGAGAAGGAAAGAGTGTAGCGAGTCAAAAGTACGGAGTCAGCCTGTCGAGCGTAAAGCGGTGGTGTAAAAGATATGATGGCAGCACATGGCAATCGCTGGCTTCAAAGTCACACAGACCACACAGCCATCCGAATCAGCACACGAAAACAGAAGAGAGAAAGATCAAAAATTCATTCAAGAAAAAGTTTAAAAGATATGGTTGGGACGGCGTATATCAAGATATGTTGCGAAAAGGATACAAGCGAAGTTTTTCAGGAATGGTATATGCAGCCAAAAGGTTGGGACTAACAGAGAAAAAGGAACCAAAGAAAAGGAAGACGGTAAGTAGAAGATATCCAGAGTTGACCGTGCCGGGAGAAAAGGTACAGATTGATGTAAAAGAAGTGCCGTATAATTGCTTGAGAGGCAAGGTTTTACGTGATAATAAGCATCTTTACCAATGGACAGCAATAGATGAGTGTACTCGAATGAGATTTGTATATGCGTTTGAGGAACACACGCCTGAGAACAGCGTAAGATTTCTATTGATGTTGAGAAATGCATTCCCGTTTAAGATACAAACGATCCAAACAGATAACGGCACAGAATTCACGTACAAATTTATCAGCGATACGAATAAATGTCCATTCGACATAGCGCTGCAAAAGCTCAGGATTCGACATCGGTTGATCCCTCCGAGGACACCGTGGCATAACGGGAAGGTAGAGAGAAGTCATAGAAACGATCAGAGGTATTTCTATGACTGGGAGACGTTCAGAAGCGTAGAAGAACTGAACGAAAAGCTCAAAGAACATTTGGAATGGAGTAACAACAAGCCGATGCGGACACTGGGATACAAGAGCCCAAAACAGCTCTTGTCGGAAAAGCTCGCGGCATGATCGGCAGTTTTTTGCCCGCCTTTTCCGTTTTGTTGTGTTCCACTCCAAAGGCGGGCAAAAAATACTATACCTTTGAGTTGCTTTATTTTTGTAACATTTTGGGTCACATCTATTTACAACGCAGAACAACATATATTTACATTATAAAATATGTATTGCAAATATGGGCGGAATAATGTATAATATAAAAAGATATTTATATCTTTTTCTTATACTGGAGGTTTTCTTTTGAATCAGTTAGGAGCGTGGCAGCTGATAATCATGGCGCGTGAGGGCGACCGAAACGCCATAGAACAGCTTTTCTATATGACATACCGAAAAGCATATATTATCGCTCTCGCGGTGACCGGTAAAAAGGACACCGCGGCGGATATCACTGTCGAATGCTTTTCCGAGCTTTTCCATAAGCTCAATACCATCAACGAGACAGATCAGTTTTTATACGAGCTGATAACTCTCGTGCTTAACCGTTCCCAAAAAGCCGTTTCCGCTCCCGTTGAGGCGCTGTCCGCGGACGAGTTTTCCTTTGACGGCGACCTGTTTGAACAGATCGGAAGGATATACGATTTCGATACCCTCCCCGACGTCGAAACGAACGGCGCGGCCGATAAAATAATAGGCGCGTTCGACTCTCTGCCGCTCAATCAAAGGCTCTGCGACTGCCTTTTCTATTTCGTCGGATTTCCGAATGACGTTATCGCGGAAATAACCGAAACGAGCGAGGAGTGCGTAAAGGGCGTTATCCTTAAAACGACGCTTGACGTCCTGCCGACGATGGAGGATATCCAAAGGGAAGAGCCTGCGCTTGACCATATAACTCCCGTATCGCTGATACCGTGGGCTTTGAAGCTTACGAATAAATACGCTCCGAACGACAACGAAACGGCTCTTATCGAAAAAAAGCTCAGCGGTCTTCTTGTCTCGGACAGCGTTATTGACACCCACCTTTCCGGCGCGGAGGAAAAAGAAGCTGAGCCCGACGAACCTCTTGAATTAAACGGTATCTCGCCGCTCAGCAATAAAGATCCTGTAAGCTCCTCCACCTTTTTCAAGGTCATCGTCGCATTGCTTACCGTTTTGATAGTTGCAGGCGTCTTTTTCGCGCTCCGTGAAATAAGAGAATATCACCGCCGCAGGGCGGAGCTTGATTCGCTTACCCAGCGTACCACGCTCGCGTTTTCCGATATCCCCATCCCGCCGACCCAGGTGATCTATTATACGACAGAGCCGACGACCGCCGAGACGGAGCCCGAAACGACGGAGACGACGACCGAAGCGACGACGGAGGAGCCGACGACAACAACGACCACCACGACGACTACGACAAAGAAAGAAACGACGACAAAGCCCGAAAAAACGACCGAGCCCGAAGACTTCGGCGGGCTTCTCTTCGCCGACAGCGGGAGCGGCATAACTATCACGGGATTTGACAACAGGTCGACTTCCGTCGTGATACCCGAGGCGATAAGAGGAAAGCCCGTAAGAGCCATAGCCGCCAACGCCTTCTATAATTCGCCGATCTCCTCGATAACGCTGCCCGGAACATTGGTCTCGATCGGCTCCGCGGCATTCTATAACTGTACGAGCCTTAAGAGCGTGACCGTACCGGCGGGAGTTACGACGATCCCCGAAAACTGTTTCAGAGATTGCTCGGGGCTTACCTTCGTAAGTCTTCCTTCGACCGTTACCCTTATTGACGACACCTCGTTTTATAAATGCACGTCGCTTCAAAGGATCAATCTTCCTTCGGGTCTCAGGCTCATAAACGAATGGGCGTTCGCCTACTGCTACGCGCTGACGAACTTGGCGGTGCCCGATTCCGTCACGTCAATAGGGCCTCAGGCGTTTTATAACTGCACATCTTTGGCGACATGTCAGGTATCCCAGAATTCAAAGATGACGTCTCTCGGCGAAAACGCATTTGCCGGCTGTACAAAGCTCACCCAGTTCAACATCGCGCCGTCTGTTACGTCGATCCCGAAGGCATGCTTCAACGGATGCTCTTCTCTCAAGAGTATAACGATCCCCAACAAGGTCGTAACGATAGACTCCAACGCGTTCACCGGATGCAGCGCCATGACGACCGTCAATATCGGCACGGGACTTCGCCGCATCGAAAGCGCCGCGTTTGCCGGATGCACGTCGGTCAAGACCGTGACCTTTAAGCCCGGAATGCAGGCGATCGGCGCCGACGCGTTCAACGGATGTAAACAGCTCAGCTCCGTCTATATCCCGTCGAGCGTCAACGAGATAGGCTCGAGAGCGTTCGCCAACTGTCCCGCGCTCACGATAAGCTGTCCCGCGGGTTCGGCGGCTGAGACGTACGCCGACAACAACGAGATCGCTCATTTGAACCGCTGACATCTTCAGCATCTCACGATATACATTATAATGTAAACGGCTATTCATCCAAAACATCTTCATACTTACGAAAAACGGGTCTGACGCAAATGCGTCAGACCCGTATGATTTGATGATTAAAAGTCTAATATCAATATTTATTGTACACCTTTTCGGCGAAGCAGAGGATATCCTTTATTTCAAGGACCGTTCCGTCGTCAAGTATCGCCTTGCCCGACATACGTCCGAAAACCTGATGCTGGTCGGACGTTATTATCTTGGCGTCGATCTTGGCAGCTCTGTCGATTATCGGGATGAAATCCATCTCAAACCTGCCGTCGCTCGAGGTAAACGTCCACGGATCCGTATATCCCGACTCGGGGATGTTGAAGGTTATATCGTCGAGCTTGTGACATTTTCCGTCGTAGAAAAGGATATTTTCGCTCGCCGCGGACGTGTCTCCGAAGCCGTAGCCGATATTGAAGCCGAAGGGCTTTCCGTCGATATCGCCGTTGCCGGAGCCCCAGAACCACGTATTTTTATATGTCCATACGCCTCTGCCCCAGTCGAGCGTTCCGAAGTCCTTCTTGGGATCGAAAATATATTCCTTGCCGTCAAAAACAGCCCTGCCGGAGGCTCTCATGCAGTTGATCTTCTGATTATAATAGAAAGCGTGTTTGTTCTCTCTCCACGGAGTGGCTATTACCATCGTGTCCATCTCGGGCTGCTGAAGCTCTATCTCGCACGAAAACGGCTTCCCGTCGCAGAAATCCTTGAAATCGCATTTGAGAACACGCTTTCCGGGAGAAACGATAAAGTCCATATCGAGCCTTTTGTCGTGATAAGAGGTATTGCCCTCGCTTGAATTTGAGGGCAGCTTTATTTTGCCCATCGGGAAGGGCTTTAAGACCGTCTCCGTATGCTCCCACTTGTTTTTGAAATCGAGGAGCGACGCGCTTTCGAGCGCGATATATCCGTCGTCGGATATCGTCAGGGCTACTCCGAACTCGTTCGTCTCGGAGATAACAAGATAATAATCCCATTCCTTGATCCTGAATTTAGGCGCTTTTATGCGGCTCCTGTCATAGATCTGTACCTGACTTTTCGACCAGCCCGGCTCTCTTAAAGTGCCGTCCTCCTTTAAAAGCGACTGTACTCTCGTGACCTCATGGTTTCTCACAATGCTTTTCCCCTTTCATTTATATCATAGTATAATTTTATATAAGCCTTGCGTCCGGCTTGATCTCTTTTCTTCCGTGGTTATAGAGCTTTCTGTTGTCGAGCGCCCACAGTCTTTGTGAAAACTCGCCCGGCGCGGTCGATTCCTCGGCGGCCGCCATCTCGTATATCCTCGCGTCGAGCATGTCAAGCTCCGACAATATCTCCGCCTCGATAAACATCGGACGTACCGCCGCTCCGAATTCCGGCTCGCCGTGGTGGGATATCAGCATATGTTCGATAAGCGTCAGCGTTTCGGCATTTATCCCGTTTTCACGTCCTATGCGGTCGATGTTGATGGCTCCGCGCACAAGATGCCCGACAAGCGTTCCGTCCGTCGTATATCCCGTCGCGATGCCCGCGTCGGTGACGGCAAATTCCTCGGTCTTCGCTATGTCGTGGAGCATTACTCCGCTTAAAAGCAGTTCCCTGTCGACGAAAGGATATATCTCGCAGACCCTCTCCGCCATCCGTATTATCGACAGCGTATGGAAAAGCAGTCCGCATCTGACGGCGTGGTGAAGCTTGAAAGCGGCAGGCCAGTACAGAAGCTTTTCGCTGTATTCGTTTATCACGGCGAGAACGAGCTTTTTAAGCTCCTCGTTTTCAAAATTTTCGGCGATATCGACGACGGCGGAAAGCATATCCTTTCCGCTGTAAGGCGCGGACGGTACGAAATCCTCCGGCTTTATGTCGTCGGCTTCGCCCAAAGCGCGTATTTTTTCGACCCTCAGCTGATCCGCATCATTAAAAACGGACAGCGTTCCGCGCACCTTTGCAAGCGTATTAGGCTTTATCCAGCCGTGGATAAGCTCCTTATAATCCCAAAGCTTCGCGGAGATCTCTCCGGAGCTGTCGGTAAGGACAAGATCGAGATAAGGCACCCCCTTGGCGGTAGTCCTTTTTTCCGCGGTCTTAATAAAGCAGTATCCCTCGACGGCGCCCGTCGCGTGATTTATCTCTTTAAAATTCATTTGTTCCTCCCGTTAAGAACGCCTACCGGCGGCGATGATCGCAACATGGATATTTTCGTTTATTATAACATATATTACCCGATTTGAAAAGAGTGGGTTTTATTTTTTATTCGGAATTAAAAGGTTACGAATCGTAGCTTTTTGTAACAAAATTTAATTATTTTGTAACCTTTTGTAACTTTTCTACTTTTGCACAAAAACTGACGGACAATTTTTCCGCCTTGGAAAATAAGTCTGTTTTTGCTTTTTTCTTCGCGCTTTTTTTTAAAAAATATTTGTGCATTATCGCCAAAAAAAGATTTTTTCGGAATTTGACAAACAAAAAGCTTTACACTAAAATGACTTTCGCTACGGTAAGCGGCCCGTTCGGGCTGTTATAAAACGACTGATTTTTAAGGAGCAACGCATGACTAACGACGTTTTCAAACAAAAGAATAATGTCAAAAGATCATCCTCTGCGTTCTCACTCTCAAAGGTCCGTATCGTCTCGACCGTGACGGCGACATTCGCGCTCTCGCTCTCACTGACACTGTCCTCCATGGCGGCGTCAAGCTACGATGTAGAGATCGCGGGAGGAAAGGGCTTCCCAGAAGCGACGGCCGTTTCGGAGATAACGACCTTTAAAAAGGATCCCGTATCGATAGCCTCCGACGCCGGCGTAAAGGTCACGGACAGCTGTATTGTAAAGAGATCCGAGGGTGAAACGGGTAAAAGCGGCAAGATAACCGTCTACAGAGCCGGCACCGCGTTTCTTATCGTTGACGGCAAAGAGACGATCGTTGATACCGAACCGACAGTCATTAAAATGCTCGAAAAGAACGGCGTCGATTTCCGTGAAGGCGACTATATAAGCTGCGATCCCGGAGATACGATGTTCAACGGCATGAAGGTCGTTATCAGACACGCGTTCAACGTCTATGTTAAAGACGGCGACGAGATAAAGACCTTAACGACTACCGGCGGCAAGGTGGGCTTCGCTCTCAACACTCTCGGCGTTACGCTCGAGGATCAGGACGAACTGAATTACGCGCTCGACGACGAGCTCACCGACGGAATGACCATAGAAGTCGCGAGATGCCACTACAAGGCTCACAAGGTCAGGGAAGAATACGCTTACGACGTAACGGAAATAAAAGATCCCACGAGATATACAGGTCAAAGACGCGTCCTCAAAAAGGGTGAAAACGGTATCGCGGAAAAAATATATCTCGATAAATATATCGGCGATGTTTGCGTAAGCTCCGACGAGCTTACGTCAAATGTCATAAAGGAAGCCGTCAATGAGGAAGTAGCGGTCGGAACAAAAGGGATGGTCGTTCCCAACACACCTTATAATACGATATCCCCGCTCGACGTCCCGTCGTCGCTGAGGCTCGACGAAAACGGACTTCCGACAAATTATTCCTCATATATGGACGGAGTTGCTACGGCATATTGCGGCGATGAGTACACCGCCTCCGGTCTTCCCGCGGGAAGAGGCTACATCGCGGTCGATCCCAGGGTCATCCCCTACGGCACCGAGCTCTACGTCGTTTCGCTCGACGGACGTTACGTCTACGGCTACTGTATAGCGGCAGACACGGGCGGATTTGTTGAGGGCGGATGGGCTGACGCCGATCTCTATATGGATACGGAATCGGAATGCCGCGAATTCGGCATAAGAGGCGTCAGGATCTATATTCTTTGATTTTAATAATTATATTCATGGGGCTGTCGCATTTAGCGAAGAACGAAAAGAATAAATAAAAACAGGGACTGTTTATCCGGAGAAATTTGGAAAACAGCCCTGTTTCGTTTTAATATAGAAAAATGGGTTTTGAATTATGATTCTTTTCTCGCCGTTTTTTCGCCCTCGACGTATCTTTATACGCCTATCGGGCGAAGAAAACGGCGTCTTCATCTAAATGCGACAGCCCCTTCATTTATGTCTTAATCATTATCTTAATCATTGATTTTTTTTGATACAGATGTTATACTTAAAAAATATAAGAAAGGAGAGACGTATGAACGATAATATTCAGAAAACGACAAAAAATACCCTTTTAAATACGTACGGCACATTTGTCTACTTCTTTTTTCAGTGGCTGACGACCGTTCTCGTTGTCCGGATATCCGGCTACGCCGACGCCGGCGTGTTCTCCATCGTCGTCTCCTTTACAAATATCTTCGCTTTCCTTTCGCGCTACGGGATACGTTATTTTCAGCTGAGCGACAACAACGGCGAATTTTCACAGTACCAATACTGCGGCACATACGTCCTCATGACGCTCGTTTCCTTCGCCGCGTTCTCTCTCTCCGTCTTTTTCTTCGGCTACGAACGTGAGACGGTGATATGCTGTTTTGCATACATCTTTTTCAAATATCTTGAGACGTCGACGTATTACCTCTTTACGCTTCTCCAAAAGCGCGACAGCTACGTCGTCATAGCCGTTTCATATACCTTAAAAGGCGTTATCCCCCTCGCGGGGTTTGTCGGGGCGCTCTATATGACAAAGCGCCTTCTGTTCGCTATTATCGCCATGACGGTATTATATCTTATCACCGTCGTTTTCCCCGACATATATGTTTTAAGGCGTGACCATCCCTTAAAATTCACCTTTAACGAAATATATCCGCTGGTAAAAAAATGCTTCCCGCTCATGCTTTCGACCCTCATTATACCTTACATGACGTTTGTCGTCCGCTTTGTTATCGAAAGGCTCTACGGCGAGGAACAGCTCGGATATTATTCCTCCATCTCTATGGTCGTGGTGATAATGACGACTCTCGCGGGCTCCGTCTGGGTCGTTATCCTTCCCGATATCAGCGAAAAATACAGCTCCGGCAGATACGCCGAGATAAAAAAGGAGTTTTACTTTATCTACGCGGGCATAGCCGCCGTGACTGTCCTTGCGGTCGTAGCCGGAAAGCTTCTCGGCGCGCCCGTGTTCAAACTCATCTTTACGGACGGCATACTCCCCTACATGTATCTGCTCCCGCCGGTGATAGTATCATCGGGTCTTCTGACCTTATCGGCATTCTACATGGCCGTTCTCATCCCGCTGAAAAAGCGCGTAACGATGCTGCTTTGCGCCGCCGCCGGCTCTGCCGTGCTTACCGTAGCGGCCTATCCGATGACAAAGGCGTTCGGGATGCAGGGCGCGAATTACGCCCTTCTCACGGGACTTATATCACAGATAATCTTTTTGGCGATACCAACTCATCTCGCGCTCAGAAACAAAACCGAACGGGAGGATAACGCATGAAAAAAATTCTCATAACGGGAGCCGGAAAAAGAGGCTTCGTCGGTAAAAACCTTAAGGAAGCGCTCTGTGACGAATACGAGCTTTTCACGCCGCCGCATTCCGAGCTTGAGCTTCTCGATTATAACGCTCTCGAAAGCTATGTTAAACAAAACAAGATAGAGATCATCATCCACAGCGCCATCCATGTTCCTTCCGTAAACGGCGCGTCAAACGAATTTTATAACGATATGACCATGTTTATGAACATGGAAAAGATAAGCCGTAATATCGAAAAGCTGATCTATTTCGGCTCGGGCGCGGAATTTGACAAGAGATACGACATAAGAGGCGTCGAAGAGGACAGCCTCGGCAAAACCATCCCGACGAGCGAATACGGCCTCGCGAAATACGTTATGAATACCATAGCCCGCCGCTCAGACAACATATATAATCTCCGCCTGTTCGGTATATTCGGGAAATACGAGGACTGGAGAGTAAAGTATCTTTCAAACATCTGCTGTAAAACGATCTACGGCTTCCCTCTCACGATCCGACGCGACTGTCTTTTTGATTTCATCTATATCGACGATCTCGTTTACGCCGTCCGCAGCGTTATAGAAAAGGATCCCAAATATCACGACTACAACGTTTGCAGCGGCAAGGAATATTCGCTCTCGTTTTTGGCGAACGAGGTTTTGAGAGTCAGCGGAAAGGACGTTCCGATAGTCATGCTCAGCGACGAAAGAAATCTCGATTATACCGCGAGCAACAAGCGGCTCCTTAACGAGATGCCGTCCTTCCACGTAACGCCCATAAACGAAGCGCTGACTAAGCTTTACGCGTACTACTGTGAGCATAAGGACGAAGTAGACCCGGAGATCTTGAAAAACACGAGATAAGCTTTACCTCTCCGGTATCCGTGTCCGACACAAAGTATTTGACATAAACATTTGACGGGGTGTTAAAATGACGCTTGATAAACTTTCGATAGGCAAGTCGGCCGTAATAAAAAGCGTGAACGGGAGCGGCGAATTACGTCTTCGCCTTCTCGACATGGGGCTTATCCCTAAAACGAGGGTGACCGTCCAAAAGATCGCTCCTCTCGGCGACCCCATCGAGATACTCGTCCGCGGATATGAGCTTACTCTCCGCAAGGAGGACGCGAGCCTCATCGAGACGGACGCCGTAACCGACGACTAATCTGAAGGGACGGTGCAAAGAACGCTTTCGCGCCGAACGGTGAAATATATGGTATTTGCCTTGGTCGGCAATCAGAATTGCGGCAAAACAACTCTTTTCAACGCCCTTACGGGCGCAAATCAGCATGTCGGAAATTTCCCCGGCGTGACTGTATCGGGAAAAAGCGGAGTGATACGCGGTCACGACGAATGTACAGTTGTCGATCTGCCCGGCATCTACTCCATGCGCCCCTATTCGGACGAGGAGATCGTCACGCGCGACTTCATAATCGACGGCAGACCCGATGGTATAATCAACATTGTCGACGCGTCGAACATCGAGCGCAACCTTTATCTTACGCTCCAGCTTCTCGAAATGCACGTCCCGACCGTCGTCGCGCTCAACATGATGGACGAGGTGCGCGCAAACGGCGGCTCGGTAAATATCCAAAAAATATCGGAGCTGCTCGGCGTTCCGGTCATCCCCATAAGCGCCGCAAAAAACGAGGGCATAACCGACCTTATCAAAGAGGCGTGCGAGGTCGTAAAATCCAAACGATATCCGCTCGTAACGGATTTCTGCGCTCCCGGACCCGTCCACCGCTGTATACATTCGGTGTCCCATATGATCGAGGACCACGCCCAGCGCGAGGGTATATCCGCGAGGTTCGCCGCTTCAAAGCTTATCGAGGACGACAAAAAGTTCTGCAAGCGTCTCGCGCTCGATGAAAACGAGGAGGAAATGATTGAGCACAGCGTCAAGCAGATGGAAGACGAATACGGCATGGACAGAAACGCCGCCCTCGCCGACATGCGCTATACCTTTATCGAGGACGTCTGTTCAAAGACGGTCGTCAAGGCGCACGAGAGCAAGGAGCATAAACGAAGCATCAAGATAGACAAGGTGCTGACCGGAAAATATCTCGCTCTGCCACTGTTTTTCTGCATAATGCTTTTGATATTCTGGCTGACCTTCGACGTTATCGGCGGCAGGCTCTCCGACCTTTTATCGCTCGGGATAGAGTCGCTCGGCGGACTTGTCGACAGGGCGCTCACCGCCTACGGGATAAACCCGGCAGTCCAAAGTCTCATCATCGACGGCGTATTTACCGGTATAGGCAGCGTCGTTTCGTTCCTGCCCATCATCGTCGTTCTCTTCCTTTTCCTTTCGATACTCGAGGACACCGGCTACATGGCCCGCGTCGCCTTCGTTATGGACAGGCTTTTAAGGAAGATCGGACTTTCGGGCAGGAGCTTTGTCCCGATGATAATCGGCTTCGGTTGCTCCGTTCCCGCTATAATGTCGGCAAGGACGCTTTCATCCGAAAGAGACAGAAAAATGACGATCATGCTTACGCCGTTCATGAGCTGTTCCGCAAAAATACCCATCTACGCCGTTTTCAGCGCGGCATTTTTCACGAAATACCGCGCGATCGTGATGATAGGGCTTTATCTTTTCGGGATGCTTACGGGCGTTATCTCGGCGCTGATCTTAAATAAAACAGTATTCCGCGGGAAGCCCGTGCCCTTCGTCATGGAGCTTCCGAATTACCGTATGCCCTCCGCAAAAAGCGTCGCCCTGCTGCTTCGCGACAAGGCAAAGGATTTTATCCAAAAGGCGTTTACCGTCATCTTTATAGCGACGGTCATAATATGGTTCCTCGGCGCGTTCAACACGAAGCTCAACTATACGTCCGACAGCACCGGCAGTCTTCTTGCCATAATAGGCAAGCTCATCGCTCCCGCGTTCAGGCCCCTCGGCTTTGACGACTGGAGGATAGCGACGTCGCTCATCGCCGGCTTTTCCGCCAAGGAAGCCGTCGTCAGCACACTCGGCGTTCTCACGGGAACGACGGCGTCGACAGTGTCGAACGTACTCCCGGGGCTTTTCACGCCTCTCTCGGCGATCAGTTTTCTTGTGTTCACGCTTCTCTATACCCCCTGCGTCGCCGCTGTCACGACGATGCGCAACGAGCTTCATTCTCGACTGAACGCCGCAGGAATAGTCGTTTTCCAATGCCTTATCGCTTACGCCATGTCGTTTGTCATATATTCCGTGGGAGGCTTGTTCGTATAATGGGAGCTATTGATTATATCCTGCTCGCCCTCATCGCTGCCGCGCTCATTTCAGCCGTCATCTTTATCATAAAACAGCGTAAAAAGAATAAATGCGTCGGCTGCTCATCTTGCGACCAATGCGGCGGGCAGTGCGGGCAGTGCGGGCAGTGCGGGCAGTGCCCGCAGACAAGTCTGGAAGACAGATTGTGAAAACCGTTAAGTTTCTTGCCCGAGCGGGCAGTGCCCGCGGACAAGTCGGGAAGATAGGCTGCAAAAGCCGTAAAGTCTCTTGCCAAAAAACAAACTGACGGTTCCTCGGAAAGCTTCAGGTCAAATCGGCAATAATCACAAAAAAAACCGGATTTTTTCCGCATTTATATATAAGAGCAAAGAAATTATCAAAATCTGCGGAAAGAAGAAAAATCCTGTAGATTTATTGAAAAATGTATGCTATAATATATGAGTTTGAAGTTATGCCAATGTGCTTTTTGTCACGGCGGCAAAAATACGTATTTTTTAGGGAGGAAAATCTGAATGAAAAAACCAATCAGCAAAATTCCTTTTAACGGCACTCCCGAACAGGAAGCGAAGCTCAAAGCAGCTATCGAAAGGTCTAACGGAAATAAGAGTGAGCTTATCTACATCATGCAGCAGGCTCAGGATATTTACGGTTACCTTCCCTACGAGGTTCAGGTGATGATCGCCGAAGGAATGGACGTTCCGCTCGAAAAGGTCTACGGTGTTGCGACCTTCTATTCGCAGTTCGCGCTGTCGCCCAAAGGCAAAAACGCGATTTCCGTCTGTCTCGGAACAGCGTGCTACGTTAAGGGCTCCAAGGCAGTCATGGACAAATTCTCCTCCGAGCTCGGCATCGAGCCCGGTCAATGCACGGCCGACGGAGAGTTTTCTCTTGAATCCTGCCGCTGTGTCGGCGCCTGCGGACTTGCTCCCGTCTGCGTCGTGAACGACGACGTTTACGGTAAGGTCACTCCCGAGAAGGTTGTTGAGATAATAGCGAAATACAAAAGCAAATAACCCTCGTACAACGTAATTTTTCACCATATTGAAAGGGGCATAATTATGAAATCACTGGAAGATCTCGCCGAGATCAGAGAGCGTACAAAGGCTTTGATCCAGCTTAAAGACGGCACATACGAGAAGCGTGTCGTCGTAGGTATGGCAACATGCGGCATTTCCGCGGGCGCGCGTCCCGTTTTTGACACGCTGAAGGAAGAGGTCGAATCGCTCGGACTCTCGGATAAAATAGAAGTTACTCAGACCGGATGTATCGGAATATGCCAGTTCGAGCCCGTTTTCGAGGTCTATGAAGCGGGCAAAGAGGGCAAGGTAACATACGTTAAGATGGACGCCGAAAAAGCGAAAAAGGTTGCCGAGGAGCATCTCAAGAACGGCAACATCGTTTACGAATACACAATCGGTTATACAAAGCTTTGATTTGGAGGAATATGACATGACAAATGTACAGCAACCTGTTTCTCTTGAAGATACTCCATTCTATAAAAAGCAGCTTCGCCTTGCGCTCAGAAACTGCGGAATAATCAATCCCGAAAAAATCGACGAATATATCGCCATGGACGGCTATATGGCTCTCGGTAAGGTCCTTACCGAAATGACTCCCCAGACAGTCGTCGATACGATCCTCGCCAGCGGCCTTCGCGGACGCGGCGGCGGCGGATTTCCGACCGGCAGAAAATGGCAGTTCGCTCTCAACAACGTATCCGATAAAAAATACGTCTGCTGTAACGCCGACGAGGGCGACCCCGGAGCTTTCATGGATCGTTCAGTCCTTGAGGGCGATCCCCATGCCGTTATCGAGGCTATGGCCATAGCAGGCTACGCCATCGGCGCCGACGAAGGATATATCTATGTCCGTGCGGAATATCCGACGGCCATCAAGCGTCTTGAGATCGCCATCGGCCAGGCGCGCGAATACGGCCTCCTCGGCAAAAACATCTTCGGCACCGACTTTAATTTCGACATCACGCTTCGCTTCGGCGCCGGCGCTTTCGTCTGCGGCGAAGAGACGTCTCTCCTTACCTCGATAGAGGGCAACAGAGGCGAGCCGCGTCCGAGACCTCCCTTCCCGGCGGTCAAGGGACTTTTCGGCAAGCCCACTATCATCAATAACGTCGAAACATACGCCAATGTCTGCCAGATAATCTTAAAGGGCGCCGAGTGGTTCAGCTCGATCGGCACCGAAAAGAGCAAGGGCACAAAGGTCTTTGCGCTCGGCGGAAAGATCAAGAACACCGGTCTTGTCGAAGTACCGATGGGAACTACTCTCCGCGAGATCATCGAAGAGATCGGCGGCGGCATCCCCAACGGCAAAAAGTTCAAAGCCGCACAGACGGGCGGCCCCTCCGGCGGATGTATCCCCGCTGAGTTTATCGACACGCCTATCGACTATGACAACCTTATCGCCATCGGCTCGATGATGGGCTCCGGCGGACTTATCGTCATGGACGAAGACAACTGCATGGTCGATATCGCCAAGTTCTTCCTCGACTTCACGGTCGACGAGTCCTGCGGAAAATGTACTCCCTGCCGTATCGGCACAAGGCGTCTTTACGAGATCCTCGAAAAGATCACGAGCGGCAACGGAACGCTCGAGGACCTCGACAGGATGGAAAATCTCTGCAACTACATCAAGGCAAATTCGCTCTGCGGTCTCGGCCAGACGGCTCCCAACCCCGTCCTTTCGACATATAAGCGTTTCCGCGACGAATATATCGCCCACGTAGTCGATAAGAAGTGCCCCGCCGCCGTATGTAAGAGCCTTCTCTGCTACGAGATAACGGCTGATAAATGTAAGGGCTGCACGGCATGCTCGAGAGTCTGCCCCGTAGGAGCCATCAGCGGTACCGTCAAGAATCCTCATTCGATAGACAAGACAAAATGTATCAAGTGCGGAGCGTGCATGGAAAGATGTAAGTTCGGCGCTATCGTCAAGAAATAAGGGGGAACGGAAACTATGGAAAATATCAATGTTAAAGTAAACGGCGTCAGCGTGTCCGTCCCCGCGGGAAGCACGGCTCTTACCGCCGCGCGCACGGCGGGCGTCGAAATACCGACGCTCTGTTACCTTAAAGACATCAACGAGATCGGCGCTTGCCGTATCTGCGTCGTCGAGGCGAGCAAGGCGAGAGGCCTTGTCGCGGCGTGCGTTTACCCCGTAAGCGACGGCGAAGAGATAACAACAAACAGCCCGAAGCTTATCGAGTCGAGAAAAATGACTCTTGAGCTTCTCTTATCCAACCATAAGAAAAAGTGCCTCACATGCGTCAGAAGCGAAAACTGCGAGCTTCAGAAGCTCTGCAAGGAATACGGCGTTGAGTTTGACGACAGATTTGAAGGCGCGATGAATAAATACGACATCGACCGCTCCGCGTCGCATATGTACCGCGACAATGAGAAGTGTATCCTTTGCCGCCGCTGCTCCGCGGCCTGCGAAAAGCTCCAGGCTGTCTCCGTCATCGGCGCAAATGACAGAGGCTTCGACACCCATATCGCTTCTCCCTTCGAGATGCCCTTAGGCTCCGTCGCATGCGTATCGTGCGGTCAGTGCATCAACGTCTGCCCGACGGGCGCTCTCTCCGAGAGAGACGACACCCAGAAGGTATTTGACGCTCTCAGCGATCCCACAAAGCATGTCATCGTTCAGACAGCTCCCTCCGTCAGAGTCGGCCTCGGCGAGGAATTCGGATATCCGATAGGCTCGATAGTCACCGGAAAGCTCGTAACGGCTCTCAGGAGACTCGGCTTCGACAAGGTATTCGACACCAACTTCTCCGCCGACCTTACGATCATGGAGGAAGCCACGGAATTCGTCACAAGATATACCAATAAGGATCACCTTCCGATGTTTACATCCTGCTCGCCCGGATGGATCAAATTCGTCGAGTATTATTATCCCGAATTTATCCCCAATCTCTCGACCTGCAAATCGCCTCAGGGAATGTTCGGCGCGACAGCCAAGACATATTACGCCGAAAAAGAGGGCATCGACCCGCAGGATATCTTCGTGGTCAGCGTAATGCCCTGCACCGCCAAGAAGTTTGAGGCGGAGCGCATAGATCATTCGGCAGTCAAGGGACTTCCCGATATCGACGTCGTCATAACGGTAAGAGAGCTTGCGAGAATGATAAGAAAAGCCGGTATCCTCTTCAGAGATCTTCCCGACGGCGAATATGATTCACCGTTCGGACTCGGCTCCGGCGCAGGCACGATCTTCGGCGCGACGGGCGGAGTTATGGAAGCCGCTCTCAGAACAGCCGTTAAGGCGGTCACCGGCAAAGACGCCGAATGCCTCGATTTCCTCGACGTCCGCGGAACGCAGGGCATAAAGGAAGCGACCTACGACCTCAACGGAAATATCATCAGAGTAGCGGTAGCTTCCGGCATCTCAAACGCGAAGAAGCTCCTCGAGATGATAAAATCAGGCGAGAAGGAGTATGATTTCGTAGAGATCATGGCTTGCCCCGGCGGATGCGTAAACGGCGGCGGGCAGCCCATACAACCCGCGTCCGTGCGCAATAACGTCGATATCAGAGCGACCAGAGCCGCCGGCCTTTATCAGGACGACCTTAACCTGCCGGTAAGACTTTCCCACGAAAATCCCGATATCAAGAGAGTCTACGACGAGTATTTCGGAACTCCCAACAGCCACAAGTCCCACGAGATACTTCATACCGGCTATACGGTACGTAAAAAATATTAAGCGCTTCGCGTAAAAACACAAGACCAAAGCAGACAACGTGGATCTTTCTGCGTTGTCTGCTTTTTATTATTTATATCTGATTTTTAATTCTTAATTCATAATTCTTAATTTTTAATTTTTGATTCAAAATCCTCCGTTGACTAACGTGGATATAACGCGCTTATCATGTCCGCGATTTTATTGAATATCGGGCGGCAGTCGAATGTACCGGAGGAGCCGCCCTCGATCATGACCGTCACGACGTATCGCGGATCGTCGGCGGGGAAAAAGCCGGAATACCAGGTGTTGAGCTGTTCCCTCCCGTCCTTATATATCCCGCTTTGCGCCGTCGATGTCTTTCCTCCGGCCGTCGTATATTTTGTCCCGTCTTCGCGTCCCTTTTCGGCGTATATCAGCATATCCCTCACCTTTTCCGCCGTCCTCTCCGATACGACGCGCTGTCTGAACTGCTTTTCGTGTACGTCTTGTTCATTCCCGTCCCTGTCGACAAGGGACTTTACGAGATAAGGCTCGGTGTAAAAACCGCCGGAGGCTATTACGGCAGTTGCGGCGGCTATCTGCAGCGGCGACGCGGTCAGCTTTCCCTGCCCGAACGCGATGTTCGCCTTTTCCGCGTCGGAAATCAGAGTGTTTCCGTCGGGGACGACGCCGGATGCGCACGTTATCCCCTCGCATAGTTTATTCTCCGAGCCGAGCCCCATATAGCACGCAAGCTCCGTCACGTCCTTCATGTCGAGCTTCTGTACGAGATCAATAAAATATGTGTTGCAGGAGTTTTTGAGAGCGCCGCGCATATCGAGCACGCCGTGACCGTCCCGCTTATGACAATGAAACACCGTTCCGCTCTCCTCGATCTTCCCCGTGCAATCGTATTCAAGCCGTTCGCTCACCCCGCTTTCGAGCGCGGCGGAAGCGACTATCATTTTAAAGACCGAGCCTACCGAAAACGGAGTCAGCGCCCTGTTTATAAACGGCGAGTTTTCCGAATTGAGATATTCCGAAATATTCCTCGGATCGTACGTCGGCATACTGTAAAGAGCCTTGACTTCGCCCGTTTTAACGTCTGAGACCACCGCCGCGCCGCGCTCGAAGCCGCTCTCTCTCATAGCCGCCTCGGCGATGTGCTGTATCTTCCTGTCTATCGTTAAACAAACTCCGTTCTTGTCGTAATAGTCATTAAAGCTTATCACCGGCTCTTCTCCGAGAAGCACCCTGCCGGCGGCGTCAACCGAAAATCTTACGGAGCATGTCCTGTCTCCGGCCGAAAGCATCTCATCATAACCTTTTTCTATCCCGCAGACAGCGTCGCCCGCGCCGCTGAGATAACCGATCATATGGCAAAGCGATACGTCATCAGAAAGGCGCGAGAAAACGTTTATCATCTTGACTCCGTCGCATTTAATATCCCTCTTTGCTTCGGCATATGCGGGATATCCCTTTGAGATGCGCGAACAGACATAGGAAAAGTCGTCTTCCGACAGCGCGTCCTTTATATACGGCAGGACAGAAGCGTCGGGCGATATCACGGCGATCCTTCTGACCCCTTCGTTCACGAGCGGAGACATATTGCAGTCGTAAATATATCCCCTGCTCTCGTCTATTACGAGAGACAATGAATTGCTTGTTATCCCGCTTTCGGTTTGACCTGAACCGACAAGTAGAAACAGCCTTAAAAACGTCATCCCGAACATCAAATTTATAATAAAAAATATCGTTACCGCGCGTTTTGACATAACAACGTCTCCAATCAGGTAACGATATTTTATGTAGTTTTTTTGTTTTTATTTTGGGATATGACCTTTTATCGGTCTTCGCGTTCAGCCAACATTTCCCCTACCTCTTCCGTCTCAAACCTGTATTTTGAGCCGCAGAAGTTGCAGCACGCCTCTACCGCTTCGCCGCTTTCATAAAGCTCGCGCAGATCCTCTATCTTGAGGCTTTTTATCGCGCTGTGGTATTTTTCACGGCTGCACGGGCATTTATAGGCGATCGGGTTTTCGTCTAAAAGATCGAATTCTATCCCGTCAAGGATAACTCCGGCGATCTCGCCGAGCGTCATCCCTTCGTCTATCATTGTAGAGACGGACGATATCTTCGGGATATTGCTTTCGAGCTTATCTATTATTTTTTCATCGGGATAGGGCATTAGCTGCAGAAGGAAACCGCCTGCCGCCCTGCATGAAAAATCCTTATTGACCTTGACTCCGAGGGCGCAGACCGTCGGAGTCTGTTCGCTCGAAACGTAATACTGCGTTATATCCTCGGCGATCTCGCCGCTGACTATCTCTGACATACCGATATACGGCTCCGCAAGCCCGAGGTCGCGCATGACGTACATCGTACCCGCTCCCACGGCGCCTCCGACGTCGAGCTTTCCCTTATCATTGGGCGGAAGCTCCGCATATGGGTTGTCGGCATATCCCCTGACGTTTCCATTGCTGTCGGACACACAGCAGATCGTGCCCGCCGGGCCGTTTCCCTTGAAGCGGAGCGTCAGGGAGTCGTTTTCACCCTTTAACGTCGAGCCCATGAGCGACGCCGCGGTCAAGGCGCGGCCGAGCGCCGCCGTCATCGTCTTTGAAAGGCCGTGTATCTCATGCGCCTTTTGTACTATCTCCGACGTGTCCGCCAAAATGATCCTCGCGCTCCCGTCGCGCGTAAGTCCTCTTACAATAACGGATCCGTTCATCTGCTTTTATCCTTTCGCTTTTTTCTCCCTTTGGCGAATTTTATCGCCGTTCCCGCGGCCGTCAGCGCCGCCAACGCGCCGGTCACGGCGAGCGTGACCTTGAAGTTCGTGTGCCACCTGTCGGTAAGAAGATCGTAGCCCTTTATCGTCCGACATTCCGTACCGAAAAAGTCGCGGTAATATATCATTTTTGTGTCGAATTTTTTATCGCCGTTTTCATAGAGCGTTATCATCCTTACGCCCTGATGAAGTCCGTCGCCGTACATGTGAAATCCGCTGCACTTCATCTGTCCGAGCGTTATCCCGTCGACCTCGCCCACAAAATCGTTCAAATGATCGTGGCCGAAGAAAGCCGCGATGACGTCGCCCTGCTTCTTCCAGCTCGCAAACTGTCCGTTGTTTTTAGCCGGAACGCAGGGGCCTTCGCCGAGATAGCCCTTGCAGTTTTTTCCCTTGACGTAATATTTTCCTCTGTATTCCGCCTGTCCCTTTACGCGGTAGGGATTGAGGATCGAAGTCTCTTTTAACAGATCGTATTCCTCACAGACAGGGATGTGCTGAAACACGAGCGCCGGCACCATGTTCCCCCCGTTTTTCTCTTTAAGCTCGTTTCCGACGCTCTCGTACCATTCTATCTGGCTGTCCTCTACCCATGCGTAGCCGCTCCCGTCGAGCGTGCTGTCGCCCGAATCAATGAGAAAAATATTGAATTTATCCTTTTTTCCGTCGGACGACTTTATTAAGACATTACAGTTTCCGCATCCCGCGGCTCCCGACTCGTCGCTCCCGACGAAGTGCGGTATCTTTTTAAGAAGCTCAAAAAGAACGGGCTTCCCCTCTCCCGTCTGTCCGTCATGATTCCCGAAAACGACGGCGAACGGGATATTTTTATCGGTAAAGGGAGCTGATACCTTGACAAGCACTTCATACAGCTCCTCTTTTGTCGCCATCCTGTTTTCTTCTTCACAAAAGCCGCTGACGATATCTCCCATGAATATCGCGAGGTCGGGTCTTAGCTCCGACGCTCTTTTTAAAAGGCGCATAGCATCCTTTGTTTTGTCATCGTTACAACATACGCGCTCGTGTACGTCGCCGATAGCGAGTATATTGAATTTTCCGTCGTCTCTGAACCTGAATTCGGCTGCAGGACTATGCATAAACTCACACCCTTTTATTATTTATTCTTTATGGATATACAGAATCATTGACTCATCGCTCTGCCGTTACAGGTCAAGGCTTTCCCGGAGCGGTTCGAGACTTCTTTCGAGAATACCGTTCATAAGTGCTATTGCCATGCCGTAATTTGTTATCGGAACATTCCTGTCGGCGGCACAGCTTATCCTGTATTTCATCTCTCTTTCGCTGAGCATACATCCGCCGCAATGTATGACCGCCTTAAAACGATTCAGGTCGGCGGGAAATTCCGTTCCGCTGCTGAACTCAAAAGCGATATCCTTTCCCGTAAACTGTTTTATCCACCCGGGCAGCTTCACCGTGCCTATGTCGTTACATTGCCTGTGGTGGGTACAACCCTCGGAGATAAGCACTTTGTCCCCGTCCCGAAGCTCTTTTATCGCCGCCGCGCCCTTTAAAAGCTCGCTTAGATTTCCCTTGTGCCTTGCGAAAAGTATCGAAAACGACGTCAAAAGCACGTCGTCCGGCACGATTTTTGCGACCTTTTCAAATACCTGACTGTCGGTTATTACTATTTTGGGTTTACAGTTAAGGCGTTCGAGCGTCTCCTTAAGCTCGCTGTCGCGCGTAACGAAAGCAGTGGCTCCGCAGTCGAGAAGCTCCCGTATCGTCTGCTGCTGCGGAAGTATGAGCCTTCCCTTCGGCGCGGCCTTGTCAATGGGAACGACGAGGACGGCGACGTCTCCTCGCTCTACGAGATCGGAAACTATCGGTATCTCCTTCTTTTTTATCGCCGCCTTTTCTGCGATCTTTTCTTTCAACTCATAGATATTCGTCTTATCCTTCGCGCTGACGGAGATACAGTTATCTTCTTCACCCGAAGGAAAGACGGGACTTTTTTCGTCGCATTTATTGAAGGCTATTATATACGGTATCTCTTTTTCCTTTACCTTTTTAAGGAGTTCTTTCTCCTCTTTTCCGAAGCCCTCGTTCACATCGACGACTAAAACGGCTATGTCGGACATATTGAGCATC
>JAILLJ010000098.1 GCA_024693205.1 Clostridiales bacterium
CTGTCGCATTTAGCGAAGAACGAAAAGAATAAATAAAAACAGGGACTGTTTATCCGGAGAAATTCGGAAAACAACCCTGTTTCGTTTTAATATAGAAAAATTGGTTTTGAATTATGATTCTTTTCTCGCCTTTTTTCGCCCTCGACGTATCTTTATACGCCTATCGGGCGAAGAAAACGGCGTCTTCATCTAAATGCGACAGCCCCCTGTTTTAGTTTTATAATATCATATGGTTTCGGCTTTTATATCTTTTTCGGTATTACGGTATAAAAGATCATACATTTTATCGGGAACATTCGTTATTATATAGTCTGCGCCGATATCGTTGAGTCGTTTAATTTCTTTTAAATCGTCTATCGTCCAATACTGGACGGCGATGCCGAGACTATGACAATATCTTACAAATCTTTCCGTGCCGAGACGGACTATCCTATATTGGTTAGCCGGGAGCTGAACGGCCTTGAACGGCAGTTTTTCTTTATTGAGCTTTAAATCAAACGCGCACGCAAAGTAAAACAGTACGCCCTCAAATACGCCGATCGACCTTTGAACGTCGGGATATTGTTTTGTCAGATATCTCGTTATATCGTTATTGAATGTGGCGATTATTACCCTGTCGGCGATACCCTTTTCCCTCGTCAGTTTAATGAGCGCATCGGCGGCTCTCCTGCCTCTTTCTCCGCTGTCCTTGATGTCGATGCTGTAAAGATATTCTCCGTGAGCCTCGATCTTGTCGATTATCTCGTCAAGAAGAGGTATCCTCAGCCCTTCGGGGATATCGGAGCCTCTTAGCCCCTTATAAGGCGTCTCGCCGCTGTCTGTGACGAAATTTTCACCGGGATTGAGTTCTTTTAATTCATCATATGTGAGATCGGACGGGAATATATTATCCCTTCCGTATTTCTCTCTTGCGTCGGTCGTTCGGTCAAGAGTTGGATCGTGAAGTATGATAAGCTTATCGTCCTTTGTCAGATGAAGATCGAATTCAAGCTCCGTGACCTCAAAGCTTTCGGAATTAAGGCATATATCGAACGCGAGAGGCGTATTTTCGGGAGCTATCCCCGCTCCCGCCCTGTGCGCGCCTATCTGCGCCTTACCGTCGGCAAAAAGCGGAGATTTATTTTTCGGGATATCCCTTAATTTTTTCGGAATGAATTTACCCGATATCAGCGCATAAAGGAACAGAAACAGCGTTATGCATGCGGCGACAGCGATAACCGTCAAGACGATTTTAATTATTGTAAACAGCATATTATCACCCTTATCCCGACGCCCTTTTGATCGGAGCGTCTGTAATATTTATTCATTTTCGGCAGTTTCGTTCTTCTCTCTCGTAAGATTTTTCATCCAGTTGAATTTGTTGATTTTCACTACTGCGACAAAGCACTTTAATATCTGGTCGCATTTCAGACAGGCAAAGACGACCCATGCCGGCGCGCCTGATATCAAAGCTATTATCGCCGAGGGAAGAACTACGCCGAAAACGAATATCGTGTCGTTCTTAAAAACGAAGCCTATATCTCCGCCCGATTTGACGAGCCCAAAAAGACATGCCGCCTGATAGCATGTACCGATCATGGTAACGGAAAGCACGGTGCAGAACTGCATGGCGTAATGAGCCGCCTGAGGCGTCAAGCCCGAATAAAGCGAAATAAACGGCGCTTTGATAAGTGACAGAAGCGCTCCGGTAAGTATGCCGACGCAAAGAAAGATGATCTGAGTTGTTTTCGCATATTCCTTCATAAGCGTCGTTTTCCCCGCGCCCACGGTTTTGCCCGTTATGATCCCGACGGCAGACGACATGCCGTTCATAGTCACGTAAGCAAGAGCATTAAGGTTATTCGCTACGCTCGCCGCCGCGATAACCTGACTGTTGAGCCTGCCGAGAATAATGGAGTTGCCCATAAGGTTTACGCTCCAGACGACATTTCCGCCGACTATCGGCAGTCCGTAGCGGATAAAATCCTTTCGCAAAACGGCGTCCGTTCTCAAAAGATCAGAGAGCTTCAATCTAAGCTTCCGATCGACGGAAAATACATATATCCCGATAACAAGCGTTTCCGTAACGCGAGATATAAGCGTGGCTATAGCGGCGCCTCGTACGCCTAAAGACGGCAGGCCGAATTTACCGAATATAAGGGAATAATTCAAAAAGATGTTTGCCACAAGCGATATCGCGGAAACTGTCATTCCGATTTTTGCCTGTTCAACACTTCGCATCGCGGCGATGAGCGCCTGTGTAAGGCAGAAAAAAACATATGAAAAACAGACTGTACGAAGGTATATAACGCCGTCGGCGATAACCATTCCGTCGTGTGTGAAAAGCCCTATGACAAAGGACGGAAAAAGAGCGCATACGACGGTGACGATAGAGCCGATGATAAGTGAAAAATGCGTTCCGATCGATACGATACGCTTTATGCTCGAAGTATCGTTTTTTCCCCAATATTGAGCGGCGAGCACTAATATCGCGCCCTCAACGCCGCCCGAAAACATCTGTAAAAATGTCTGGATCTGACTTCCCATATAGACGCCCGATACCGCTGCGTCGCCGAGCGAGCTCACCATGATGTTGTCGGCAAAACCGACGGCAAATGTGATAAGGTTTTGAAGCGCTACCGGTATCGCAAGAGTAAAAAGAGAAATATAAAAGCTTTTATCGCGTGTAAAAAGCAGTGTTTTATCTGCTGTTTTTTCCATACGGTATAACTCCGATCTTACTTTATCAGTCCTGATTTATCAAAACGCAGGGTCGAATACGGCGCCGAGACTGTCCGCAAGCTTTATCATCTCATTTTTATCGGGCGGTTTCACGTCCCCGCACATATACTTTCTCCCGAGCGCCTCGTATTTGGAAGCGCCTATGTCGTGATATGCCATAAGCTCGAGAGGAAAACCCCTTGTCAATTCCCGCACGGAAAATACCTCGGTATCGTTTAAGCCCGGAACATACGGCATACGAAAGCGGATCTCGACTCCGCTCATTTTGAGCCTTTCAATATTTTGTAAGATCAGCCGGTTATCGATGCCTGTGTTTCTTTTATGTAGATCGGGATCGACTCCCTTAACGTCGCAAAGGACGAGATCAAGAAGCGGCAAAACTCGTTCAAAAGTCGTCCACGGGACGTTCGCCGCCGTCTCGAGGGCTGTATGCAGTCCCGCATTTTTACAAAGCGTCAGAAGCTCAAAAGCGAAATCCGGCTGTAATAGCGGCTCGCCGCCCGAAAGCGTTATCCCTCCGCCTGACGTCTCGTAAAACGACCTGTCGCGGAAAAGCTTCGAGGCGATCTCTTCCGCCGACGCTGTATACCCCGAGATCTCCCGCGCGCCGTGGCGACAGACCTTTACGCATTCTCCGCAGGCTACGCATTCGGGAGTATGCGTTTTTTTACAAACGGCTTCACACGCCCCGCAGCTCACGCACTTATGCGCGTAAAACATGAGCTGAGGAGCGCTTGTTTGCGATTCGGGATTATGGCACCAGCGACACCTGAGATCACAGCCCTTGAAAAACACCGTTGTGCGAATGCCCGGACCGTCGTGGATCGAAAATCGCTGAACGTCAAATACAGTTCCTTTAACAGACATTGGAGCGGTACCTCACAGGTATTACATCGTATTTTCACTGCGAGCGATGATGTTATCCTGAAGCGGTTCGGGGAGCTTTACAAAATACTGGCTGAATCCGCCTACACGGACGATAAGATTTTTATGGTTTTCGGGATGCTCCTTGGCGTCAAGCAGCTCCTCTTTTGAAACGACATTTATCTGCAGCGTCTGACCGCCCTCCTTGAAGTATGTCTTGGCGAGCGCGATAAAAGCCGCCTGCCCCGCGGGAGTATTGAACTGAGATTTTGAAAACTTCATCTGCATCACGTTGCCGCTTGTTGCAAGATACTGGTTGCCGCGGAGAACGGAATTAAGCAGAGCCGTCGGGCCGTTCACGTCGCATCCGGGCGTGGCGCCGATGCTGTCCGCAAGCATTCTTTCCTCTCTTTTTTTGCCGTTCGGAAGCGCGCCGCAGTGATAGCCGTAGTTAGGCGCGCGGTGGAAGGTCGAACAGCCTACGCCGAATACTCCGCCGCGGAAAGTCTTTTTCGTCTGGAAATAACGATAGATATGGTCGGTTATCTCGGCATAGATCTCATCAACGTCGGGACTGTCGTTGCCGAACTTATGCCAATGTTTAAAGTCGTAATAAAGCTCGTCGTACCCTTCAAAATCATTTTTGAGCGCGTCGATAAGCTCCGCCATTGTATATTTCTTTTCATCAAATACAAAGTGCTTAACGGCGGCAAGGCTGTCCGCCGTATCGGGCAGACCCTCGGTCAGCACCTGCGCGTGTCCGTAAATAGGTCCTCGGTTTTTATAATCAAGCCCCTTTTCGATACATCCCTGTACCATGATGGATTTCCACGGATTGGGAGCTTCCTTTGAGAAGATCTCCTGCGCCGCGTTCGAGGTGCGGGCGATATAGTCCGCCATAAACTCGATCTGTTTTTTATAAGCGTCCATAAGCTCCGAAAATTCAGCAAACTGTCTCGCGTCTCCCGTTTCCGCACCGAGCTTTTCAAAGCTAAACTGACATTCGCCGTTAAAAAGCGCAAATTCAAGCGCCTTGATAACGCTTATTTCTCCGTCCTCAAGTCCCATATGGCTTTTGCCGAAGATATCTATCTGGTTACATCCGTTCATGCAGTAAAGGTGTGAATCGCTCGCGGGGACGCCGATAGCTTCAAGCGCGGGACATACGCATTCGTCGTTATAGACAGCCGGCATACCGATGCCCGTGGCGAGCGTCTCTGTCGCCGCTTTCCAGAGTGACTCGGGCGTTCCGGGATGTACGCGCATCGTAAGATTCGGGGTATCGTATTTTTTCTCACGCGCCATCTTCAAAACGTCATAAGTCAGCTTACATGTACAGTCGTTCCCGAATTCGTCGCTTCGTCCGACACAAAGGTTCCAAGTACGGGTAACGTGGAAAAGCTCCCAAAGCTTTTCGAGACACGCCCATCTGTCGTCGGGATCGTCATTCTCGTAATAGCGTCCCATCGCGTAATCAAAGAGACCGGGAGAATCTATGTCGAGCATAGTGAAAAACAGCCAGAACATCTGACATGCCTCAAAGAAATTCCGCGGCTGTTTTTGCGGTATATGAGAAAATGTTTCAGAAAGCCGTTTCAGCAGAACAGCTTTTTCGCCTTCCGCAGTTTTAAGCTGTTCATCCGCAAGCTCACGGTAGCGGGCGGCAATGATCTCGACAGCGTCGACCGCAAGCAAAAGGGCGTCATAAAAATCGTCTCTGTCGTTATGTATCACGCGGAATTTTTCGATTTTTTCGCGGATGCCTTCCGTTCCGATACGTAGTATCAGCTCATAATCGGGGTTGCTGTGACCTCCGCCTGCCGCCCAGCAGCATTTATTTATTTCAAGCTTTTCCTCTTTAGGCGAACGCACCTTGCTTATCATGCGCAACGTTTCATACGGGCGGAAATAGTCGAAGTAATATTCGATCGCCTCGAGATCGGAAAGCTCGGAATATTTTTCAAGATTACTGTTTTTTGCCCTTTCGTTCAAAAGGATACCGTCCGCACGGGCATAGCGTACCGTCTGTTTTTCCCAGGACGAAAGCGGCGACTGAAACCAATTCGAGAGATCGAGCGAAAGCTCCGCCTCCTGTGCCCATGTCTTGATACCGTTTGCGACGCGGTATTCTTTATCATCCCTGTCGGCGTGAATATACCCGTAGGCAAACGGCTCGGTTTTTTTCATGTTGACCATTGCAGTTACCTCATAAAAGATTATCTCATGCTATAGCGTCCGCAGGCGCGTCCTCGGGCAAAAATCCGCTGAAACCCAGCTCCGGGAAGGTGAGCAGAGTATTTTTATCCTCTTCCGAGATCGAAAAATCAAAGACCTGAAGATTAAGCGCTGTCCTTACGGGATCGGTGGACTTCGGAAGCGGCAATACTCCGCATTCGAGCGCAAAACGCACGCAAAGCTGTGCGACGGATTTTCCGTATTTTGACGCCATTTCAACAAGTCGGGGATCTTTAAGGACTGCACCGGAGCCGAGAGGGCTCCAAGCCTCTGCCAAAATGCCGTTTTCCTGCGCAAAGCGGATATTGTCCCACTGCGTATAGCCGGGATGGAATTCAAGCTGGTTGACCATCGGACGGACGGAACACATCTCAAAGAGCGCGTTCAGATGCTTCGCCTGAAAATTGCTGACACCTATCGCGCGAAGCTTACCGGATTTATAAAGCTCCTCAAAGCCGCGCCATGTGTCGGCGTTTATTTCTTTCCATTCGGGGCTTATCTTCTCAACGCACGGCCAGTGTATCAGATAAAGGTCGATATAATCGAGCTTAAGGTTTTTGAGCGATACGTCTATCGCATCGACTGTTTTTTTATAGCCGCGTTCGGTGACCCAGTGCTTTGTTGTAATAAAAAGATCCTCGCGTTTTGCGCCGGATGATTTGATGCCGTCGCCCACCTCCGGTTCGTTTCCGTAGACCCACGCCGTGTCGATATGAGTGTAGCCCGCTTTTATGGCGTTTTTCACGCAGTCGGCGATCTGTCCGGGCGAGGTCTGCCATGTACCGTAACCGATACAGGGGATCTTGACGCCGTTGGAAAGAGTAAAGCGATCATTTTGAGAATCAAACGCTGACATAAAATAGCTCCCTTCAATCATTTTATAAGCAGTATTCGGATATTTAAAAAGCAATTTCATTATATGACAACAAGCATAAATAATCAAGACCGGACGACAAAATAAGAGACTGTTTTTGTAAAATCAGGCGATAACACAGACGTTTTGAAGACAAATTATTGACATAAAAGCCGTCGGGTATTAAAATTATTATTATCAATAAAAGGGAGTGACCGATATGTCAATAAAGATAATGCTCGCATCCGCGCTTGAAAAGATCTTTCAAAATGCGCCGCTGCCCGAAATGAAGTCAATCTTATGCCTTCTTAAAGGCGAACGCGGCTCTCTGCAATGCATCATAGACTCTGAAGAAAACGCCGAACTGACCGTGACCGTCGAAAGCAAAAACTCATGTCGGCTTTATCTCGTAAAGGATGTGCCCGTGGGACTCGCCATTTATGATAACGCAGTCAACTGTACCGTCCTTAACGGCGGCAAAAGCGGCGACTATCCCGATCTTCTCGTTCCCTTTGACGGCCGTGTTACGGCAAAGGCCGGGTCTCATACGGTCATTTGGGCTGAATTTACAGGAGAGCTTGCCGGCGCATCTGAAGCTGTATTTACGGTTAGCGGAAACAAACAGACCGTCACCGCAAAAGCGGCTGTGACCGTTGCGAACACAGAGCTTCCCGAACAGAAGCTCCGTCATATGAACTGGTTCCACGCGGACTGCCTTGCGACATATTACAAGACAGACGTCTTCAGCGAAGAGCATTGGCAGATCGTTGAAAACTTCATGCGTAACGCCGCTTCCCACGGTGTAAACGTGTCCTTCACTCCCCTGTTCACCCCGCCTCTCGACACAGAGGAAGGCGGCGAACGCCCGACCGTACAGTTAGTCGACGTCACAAAAACCGGATATACGTATGCATTCGGCTTTGAAAAGCTTGATCGCTGGATTGACACGGCGGCTCGATGCGGGATGAAATATTACGAATTTTCCCACCTTTTCACTCAATGGGGAGCTAAACACGCTCCGAAAATAATGGCGAATACCTCCGTAGGCTATCGTCGTATTTTCGGCTGGGAAAACGACTCCCTTTCACAGGGCTACGTCAGCTTCCTTCGGCAGTTCGGCGCGGCGCTCAGGGAATATACTGACAAAAAAGGTATAACCGACCGCTGTTATGTCCACTGCTCCGACGAACCGGGAATGGGTGATATTAGGCGTTACAGAAGGGCGTCGGCTGTTATCCACGAGTATTTCGGCGCGTATGAGCATGTTGACGCGCTGTCCGATTTTGAGTTTTATAAAGAGGGTCTTATCGAAACGCCCGTCCCGGGCGAACAGGCCATTTCAAAATTTTACGGAAACGTGCCTAAGCTTTGGACATATTACTGCTGCGGTCAATACCGTAACGAGCTTCCAAACCGCCTTATTTCGTTCCCCTCCATCCGCAACCGCATACTCGGTACGCTTCTCTATAAATTCGACTGCGACGGCTTTTTGCAGTGGGGCTACAATTTCTATTATACCCCGCTCTCACGTCGTCCCTTAGACCCGTTCAAGGAGACCGACGGCGGCGGAGAATGGCCTGCGGGCGATCCGTTCGTCGTCTACCCGGGCGAAGGCGGCAACCCTCTCCCCTCCTTGAGACAAAAGGTTTTTTATGACGGTATCCAGGACTTTTCCGCTCTTTGCGCGCTCCAGAGCAAGACCTCACGCGAGCACGTCCTTGACGTTATCAAGGAAGAGCTCGGCGATATAGATTTTTCACATTATCCGATGGACGACGAGCGCTTCCTTCGCTTCCGCGAAAGGATCGTTCGCGAGGCGATGTAAAAAGCTTCAATCTTTCGTAAATATAAATTCAGAATAACCTTTCGGGAGCTTTATCATGAAAAAACTGCTTTCCGTTATTTTGGCTTTTACGGAAACCTTGCTTGCGTTTTTCGGCATATTCGGAAATTATGAGGCGACGCCCGGCGAGGAGCTTTCGCAATCACCGTTTTACGCAAAAGCGGAAGCGGGACAGGGCGATACGACATGTCAGGATATCGTCCTTCCTTTCAACGCCGTCTATCGGCTTTTCGGCGGAACAGATAAAGAGCATTCGCTTGTCTACCGCTTCGGCAACGAGCCGACGTACTTTGAATGGATGGCGCTGAAATTATCGTGGACGGGCGATAAAGGATATATCAGCGAATTAAAGGACAAGATCATATCTTTCCCACAGACGGACAGCGGATATCTCTGGTCATGGGGAACATCGCCGTATTGGCCGACAGGCAAGGGAGCAATACATTATGACGGACTTTTCCGATATGTCGCCGCGGTATATGAACTTATTCGCTGGGAAAGAAATACCGATCTCTTAATCGAAAAAGACAGAACGACTGTCGGAAACGATCCCGCTCTCGACTGTTCCGAAGGGAAAACGGTCTATGAAAAATGTAAGGCCATCATGGATTACGCGTATGACCTCCTTGACGGAAAGAACGGACTTATCACAATAACCGAACGCTCCGTTTTTCTGTCGGACGGCGTTTCGAGATTTGACATAAACCAAAACGGAGAAAAGGTTTGGAACAACACCGGCCGCGCCGGCTCCTCGGCGTCGAATTATTGGGACAACCTCTGCTTCGGGAACATCGACGCATATGAAACGGCGCTGTATTATCATGCGCTGAGATCAATGAGCCTCATTGAAAAAATGCGAGAAGATACGGCCGCCGAACGGGAATACATCACTCTCGCCGAAAAAGTAAAAGATCAATTCAACAAAATGTTCTGGAGCAAAGAAACGGGCAGATATATCGCCTGTGTTGACGTCGACGGAAAGAAATGGGATCCGGGTCTTACTTTCCTCAATACAGAGGCGCTGACCTACGGGCTCGGAGACGAGGAAAAGGCAAGATCTGTTTTCTCGTGGCTTGACGGAACGCGAAAGGTTTCGGGAGACACGGTGACCGGAAAAGACATTATGAACTACTCCCGCATTTTAAAGGTCGCTTTCCGAAAACCCGTTACGCTGAAAAAATACCGCTTTGCGCCGATAACAAATACCGTCAGCATCGAAAAGCTTTCAGGCGACGGGGCGGCATGGTGGTACGGTCTTGACGGCGCAATAAAAGTCGGCAAAGGAAATAACGCCGAATACGGTCATCATCTCGAAAACGGCGGATATATATTTTATCCGCTCTACTATGAGCTGACTGCGCGGGAAATGTATCTCGGCGCCGACAACGTCGCAAAAAGAGTACGAGATCTGACAGAGGTCTACCGCCGAAACGGTTTTAATTCCGACGTAGGCGGCTGGGTCGAGGGCATGATCGGAGAGTTTCCGGAAAGCGGTATCGTCTCACGCGCTTATGTTTCTTCTCTCTGCGGGATCGAGCCGTCAGTCGACGCTCTGATAATTAAACCCGATATTCCAAGCGGCGTAGAATATCTCGGAACAGATCGCTTAAGTTACGGCGAAGCGGAACAAAACATAAAGGTCGGCAACAACACTCTTGAGATAAAAGCAACGACCGCTTTAAACAAACCGATCGTTTTTTACCCGAAGACAGCGGGCAGATACAGGGTATTATTGACCTTCGCCGACGGAATGACCGAAACGTTCATTACCGAAACAGACTCCGATAATTCAATAAATCTTCCGACGCCGGAACGAGATATCAAAGAAGCGCTCATTACGCCGGCACGATAAAACATCACCATACGGAGGAAAAACAATGTCAAATACCGAATTTTCCATAGTTTCACCCGCAAAGACGATAATATCAAACCCCGATTCCGTACACAACTATTTTGCGTGGCCGAGCATAACGAAGACGGAAAGCGGAGCGCTTGCCGCCGTCTGTTCGGGGTACCGTACGGAACATGTCGATCCGTTCGGAAAGGCCGTAATGTCGCTGAGCCGCGACGGGGGCGAAAGCTGGTGTCCGGCTTATCCCGTTATTGATACGCCCCTCGACGACAGAGACGCCGGTATCCTCTGTTTGGGAAACGATACCCTTCTTGTCACCTCCTTCAACAACACAAGACAAATGCAAAGAGACAACAACAAGCTTCTTGACTCCCTTGCCCGGTGGATGTATAAGAGAAACAAATTCTACCATTCATATCTTGACTTGGTGGATGACGAAAGCGAAAAGAAATATCTCGGCTCGCATTTCCGCTTCAGCTTTGACGGCGGCGTCACATTCGGACCGCTGTACAGATCGCCTGTCACCTCTCCGCACGGGCCGTGCCTCCTTTCCGACGGAACGATACTTTGGGTCGGCACCGAATTTGTCGGCACGAGCATGTCCGTAGGCAACACGATAGCCGCTTACGAGATAAATACCGACGGAACGGTCAAACTCAGAGGAACGATAGACGTTCCCTGTTCTCCCGAATACTGCGAGCCGCATGTCGCTTTGCTCGGAAACAGACTGATATGTCATATCAGAGTCTGCGGCGACGGATGTTTTTATATCGCGCAGTCCGTCTCCGACGACGGAGGATACAGCTGGAGCGAAGTCGTTCCGCTGCTTGACAAAGAAGGAGGCTCTCCGCCTCATCTTCTCGTCTTGTCAGACGGAACGCTTTTATGCACATACGGATACAGGAAGGAGCCGTACGGGATACGCTTCATGGTAAGCCGCGACGGCGGAGAAAGCTGGGATACCGATAATGTTCTTTACTCCGCCGGAAAATCGTGGGACATAGGCTACCCCTGCACCGTGGAGCTTAAAGACGGAACGCTTATAACCGTATTTTATGAACGTGAAACGGTAAAGCGCATTGCGCACGACGTCGAAACAGGTCCGAGCGTTATAAAACAGATCAAATGGAAATTAAACTGATATTTCGATAAAACTTAAAGAGCAGTCGATCAATGTACAAAAGAATGTACTTAAACCGACTGCTCTTATTTAATTAAACAAAAAATTAAATCACCTTTGAAAAGACAAATGCGATACGATGTAATACAGCTGTGAAAAATCCTAAAAAACCCGTGTGGATCTTTTCGCATCGCGGGCAAAGATATGCGTCGACGTCGACCGTAGTCTCAAGCATATCCGACTGTACGCCGTATGCCGTTTCAGCGCAAACGCGCACCGTATAATTTCCGGCGGGCACGCCTTTGATCGCATATTCTATCTCATTTTCTTCCGCCGCGCGGTAATACTTCGGTAAAACCCAATCTTTGCCGACTGTCATACCGAGCTTATTTTTTACATAAAATCGGTAAAGCACTACAGGCATACCGTCGGTCGACTGCGCCGCGGGGAATTTCAATATGCTCTTGTTGTCTTCCTTGATTACATTGATCTCCGCGCCCGACGGGAACACGGGCGCCGCGGAAGCCGCTTTTCTCTTTTCGGGAGTGTAGTCGCGGTTTGAGGGATCGGCGGGATTATTTAAAATATATTCGCACAAAACCGCTCCGGCGTTCAAGTCCATGCCGCGAAGATGAATGCGGTTTTCTTTGTCGACCTCAACTATCCAGCATGTCGCCGTGTCGTAAGCGTCGTTCGGGTGATAAACGCGCGTTGCTCCTACCCTGAACTCAGCGTAATATATTGCGCCCGTACCTATAGCGGTGAAAGCGCCCTGCCAGATCGAGCGCGGATCGCTTAAAGGATAATGCGAATGGCCGGAGAAGTCCACGACCTGAGGATACTGCCGAAGGATATTTGTAAAATAAGGCACGCCCCACATATCATAAGGTGAACTGCCGTACACCGTATTCAGCACATGTTCATGATGTACAACGAATACGGGTCTGTTCGGATCGTCCGCAGCCGCCTCATCGAGCTGAGCCTTGAGCCATTTCAGCTGACCCGGGTCGTAATGCATGATATCATTTTGTGAAGCGGAGACTCCGATGAAATGATAGCCGCCGATAACGACATGAAAATCGGGATCGTTACCCGTCAAGTCCGAATACGTTTTGCGCAGTTCCTTGCGCCGCATATCGTAGCCGTCGTGGTTTTTTGCAACGACGCCCAAAAACCGCGTATCGCCCTTAAGCGAACCGCTCACAGCCGAATAGAACTTGTCAAATTCCGTCTTTGTGCCGTCATGCGTAAGATCGCCGGCGACGATCAAAGCGTCAAGATTTTTATAATACGGATCGTTTTCAGCCGTCTCATAGCCGAGATCGAGCATTTTTCCGATACGCTCCGCCGTCACATCCGAGTCGTCGCGAACATGCGTGTCGCTCGAAGCGATAAAGCGGATAACGGGCTTGAACACATCGTTTTCCTTAACGCCCTCCGCGGCAAAGCATACTGTGCCTAAAAGATTGACAGTCAATATAAAAACGAAAATAAATGCAACTGACCGCTTAATGATTTTCATTACCATCTCTCCCGTAAACTTATTACCGTCTTCACATAGTATACATCATAAAAAATATAAACACAAGCATTTTAGTTTTCAAAATACATCCGGGAATGAATTGACAATACATCGAACGTATGTTAAATTTAAACTATAAAACCGAAAGGAGATATCATATGAAAAAATTACTTGCGGTATTCACGGCGTTCTGTATTTGCATTGGCAGTATCGGGATATGCGCTTCCGCGATTTCCGCGTCACTTGACGGAAAACAAAAGACGACACTTTTCGTGCAGTTTGACGGAGACCCCGTCCTTATGGGCGAAGCAAAGGGTCTTTCCGAAGGGAGCGCTTTGAAACAAACACAGCGGACACAGAAAAAGGCGATGCAAAGCGTCGAAAACGCTGTTGACAATACAAAAGTACTTTACACATATACTCACGCGCTCAGCGGTATTGCCATAGAAGCGACGAAGCGCGACGCGGCGGTACTCCGCGACATTCCCGGCGTAGCCAAGGTCGTCGAGCTTACGGGCGTTCATCCGTCCGTTGAAAAGGTCGCCGAAGGCGAACCGCTCGCTTCCGGAAGCATGATCGGCGTCGATAAAATGTATGAGCTCGGCTATGACGGCACGGGAACGGCAGTAGCGGTCATAGACGGAGGCATGCAGTGGGATCATGAATCCATGCGCCTTACCGACGAAAGTAAAGCGAAGTTCACAAAAGATGATATCGCAAAGGTGATAAGCTCCACAACGCTTCACGCGGAAGGCGTGACGGCTGACGATGCATATAAGAGCGCAAAGGTACCGTTTGCGTTCGATTACACCGACGGCGATACGGAAATCAATCAGGACTCCGAACACGGCACTCACGTCAGCGGCATTGCGGCGGGCAACAGCGCCTCGCTTCAAGGTATAGCTCCGGAAGCTCAGGTGCTGATGTTCCGTATAGACGTATATGATGACCAAACTTTTCTTGCTACACTTTTGGCCGCTATAGACGACGCTGCCAAGTTTGATATTGCTTCAATGAATATGAGCGTCGGTATGGATTTTGAGATGCCGAACAATCCCGCGCATAAGCTCCTTTGCGAAGCGATAGACAATGCGCGCTCAAGCGGCATCCTTGTTTGCGCCGCGGCAGGAAATTCATATGTATTTTCGGAAGAAACGCTCCATCCCGACAACGGCACAAACGGCGTTCCAAATGCCATCCCGTCAGCGACGAGCGTCGCGTCTATCGACAACATGTATATGCAGCGAGGGATCTATACGGTCGATAAATTCATTTACGACGGAGATAAATCGGTAAAAGCGCTCGACGCCGTAAACTCTTTCCCCTCAGAAGGAGAGCTTGTTCCCGTCAATCGGAAAGCCAGATCCGCCGATCTTGACGGCAAAATAGCTCTTGTCTACGACGCGGCGACATCCGTCGATCAATATTATAAAAAGCTTTCCGGCAAGTCGATGAAGGGAATGATAGTTTCCGAAAGCCTCTATATGTTAGCTGCTGAGTTCAGCTGGAATGAAGGTCTTCCTGTAGCTGTCGTTTCAGATGTTGACGCTTATCGTTTACTCCACAGCAAGTCGAAGCATATCAAGGCAGAGTATAAATACTACTATGTCCAACCGGCGGATAAGCTTCAAAACAGTTATTTCAGCAGCTACGGCGTAAGCGACGACCTTAAGCTTACGGTCGACCTTGCCGCGCCGGGCGATCCGATCTTATCAAGCGTGCCGGGTGACAGCTATTCAATAATGGGCGGCACATCAATGGCATGTCCGCATGTCACCGGCGCCGCCGCGCTTATGCGTCAGCATCTCGATAAGACATATCCCGAATTATCGGCATCCGATCGTGCCGATCTTATGGAGAACATTCTTATGTCAACTGCCGACCCCGTTTCATTGGTTTCTCCGCGCGTTTTAGGCGCGGGTCTCGTTGATCTCGGAGACGCGTCAAAGGCAAAAGCGGTACTGACCGACAGCGACGGACACACCGCGCTTAATATAGGTGACGGTATCGGCGACAGCTTTAAGCTCTCCTTCACCGTCTCCAACGTTTCCGCCGAGACGGTACGTTACGATAATCTTTCTATCGACGTCATAACGGACGACTACACGACGGAAAAGATTTTTGATGAAACGACGGGTGTTACGACAGAGAAAAACCTCATAAACGGCAAGAGCGTACCCCTCACCTATTCCGTAACTCAAAGCGACATGCCCCGCAGTATCGTCCTTGAGCCGGGCGAAGAGAAAACGGTAACGATGACAGTTAAACTTGACAGCGATGAGCTTGAAGAAAATGAGGCCGTATTCTCAAACGGTTTTTATATTGAAGGATATATTCACCTTAAGGATCTTTCGGGCAAGGAAGTCAAACTGAATATACCGTTTATGGGCTTTTACGGCGACTGGCTTAAATCGCCCTCGATCGAGAAGCTTATCGACTACGACATGGAATTCTACTACGTTTTCAGGAACCTTCGTTCACTTACGATTGAACTGATAGACGAGAACGGAAAAGCGGTTGCCGAAACGAAGCAGGAATGGGTCAAGAAGAGCACATATTACTATGTAGAAGATCTTATATATCTTTTCGACGGAGAAACGGTGCCGGACGGAGTTTATACCGTAAGGTTCACTTCCGTACTCGATGCGGATGCTCCCGGACAGGTACCGCAGGTGCTTGAGACGGAGGATACCTTTATATTTGACAGCAAGACCCCGAACATCCTTGATGTGAGCTCAAAGAAGCAAAGCGACGGAACATATACGCTTTCGATAACGGTCGACAGCGACGACGTCTCGTATTTTGAGCTTGTCGGCCGCAGTCTGTTTGTTGTAAATTACTATGATATCTATCCGATCGACTCGAATCCGCAAAGAAACGATGACGGAAGCTTTGTCTATGAGATAAGCGGAGTTCGCCTCCACGACCGCAGCCTAATCATTTACGCATACGACGCCGCGAAGAACAGCTCAAGGTATCATCAGTATACGCCGCTTATGCTTCTTTTAAACGCCATGAGCGACGCATTTGCGGATTTACTTGACAGAGTTGATACGATATTCTTTGAGATCATTTACAGGATCATCAACATTTTCTGATTTGTTTTCCATCTCTGAAACATCTTCGGGCAGCCCTTTCGATCCGGGGCTGCCCTTTTCATGCAAAAACGGTTGATAGGCAAAATATATAAATTATTATTGACTTTATGCCTATTTTCGTTTAAAATAATAATAAGCGATGTGTCAAATCGGCGCATTTCGCAAAATGTGAAAGAAGGTTACAATATGGGTAAATTTGTAGTAAAGCAGTCTCCCTCCGGTTTTAAGTTCGATCTCAAAGCGGGCAACGGCGAGATAATCGCCAGCTCCCAGGTCTATGCGGCTGAAAAATCCTGCCTTAACGGCGTAGAAAGCGTTCGCAAGAACTGCGCGGCAGCTATCGAAGATCAGACGGTCGAAGGATTTGAGACCCTCAAACACCCGAAATATGAGGTCTATACAGACAAAGCCGGAGAGATCCGTTTCCGTCTTAAGGCGAGCAACGGAGAGATCGTTGCAACCTCAGAGGGCTACAAGTCCAAGGCAAGCGCATTAAACGGCATCGAGAGCATCAAAAAGAACGCTCCGGATGCAAAGCTCGAAAAATTGGAAGGCTGATAACCGCGATATTTTAAAAACGCAGGCTGTATGACGCAGTCTGCGTTTTTTCGCTGAAAGTCATATATTTTTTTAATAAATTTATCACGGTAATTGATTCCGCCGTCTGAATGTGATATAATCATGGAGTGATCTTCTAAAGTGAAAGGAAGGGAATATTCGGTGAAACTGCCAAAGATCAAACATGTATTTGAGAATCCCATTCTCGGAAAGCTCGCAAACTATTTGACGGCTTTTGTCAGCGCGCTTCTGCTTATAGTCAACGTCCGCAACGTCAATATGAACAGTACGCCCATAGATCTTAACGATTATGAGCTTGTGTTCTCAGATGAATTTGACGGCGATAAAGTCAATACCGACATTTGGGACGTACATAATTCCGCCGGCATACGCAAGGGCGGTTACTGGACGTTCGATCAGGCGTCCGTTCGCGACGGCAATCTCGTCATCCGTACCGAATACAAGGAGGACGGCGCATTTGGCGCGGGCTGGTATACTTGCGGACTTGCGACACAGCATCGTTTCGAGCATAAATACGGCTACTATGAATGCCGTTGTATCCTGCCCAAGGGCAAGGGAATGTGGAGCGCATTCTGGCTGATGAATCCGAACGTAAACAAGACGAACGGCCACGGACGTGAAGGCTCCGAGATAGATATCTTTGAGTCGCCGTACTATTTCCTTCCCGGCAAGGCGTCGCGCCTTGTCACGAGCAATATCCACTATAACGGCTACGAATTAAAGACAAAATACCGTAACGTAGTCATATCGAAGCTCGACAACGATCCGTATGAAAACTACAACACATACGGTCTTCTCTGGACTCCCGAAGAATATATCTTTTACGTCAACGGACACGAGGTCGGCAGATCGAAATTCGGCGGAGTGTCTCAGGCGGAGGAATATCTGATCCTGTCGTGCGAAATTGACGGCGCCGCCGCTTCTCCCACCTACGGATGGTCCGGACACATCAAGCAAAACGGCGGTGAAGACTTCAGCGCGGAGTTCCTTGTGGATTACGTTCGAGTATATGACGCTGTCAAATAACTGTTTATAAAAAGACCGATCCCTGCTTCATATGAGGCAGGGATCTTTTTTATATATCGGCTACTTTTTACGCTGGATAATACTGCGAAGCTTTACTGCGAAAGGCTTTACCGTTCGCTGAACAATAGGGATGAGCTTTTGTGTCAAAAAGCCGTCGGGGATAAGCCAATCGCTTTGTTTTGAAAGCTCGGCATTAACTCCCGCACGCCACCGAAACGGCATCAAACCCTGTCCGCAGCAGGCACAAAACAGATGCGGCGAGGAAAACATTTCGTTTATCTTTTTTCCGTCAAGCTCGGTATTATAAAGGTCAATAACGTCCGTCTCGGGATATGACGTGCCGAATTTCCGATTAAAGCGAGGGATGCAATACGCAAGCGAACACGGCGCCAATAGACCGCCCTCGCCGAGCATATGACAATGTGTGAATATACAGTTATCAAACGCCGGCTTCGGATCATTCGTCGGATGAAGAAGGATGTTTTTCATAAAGTAACGCATGGGAACGCTGAAATCATATGTTATCCCCGATTTACGGAGCGTACCTGCTATCTCTTTTCTGCGTTTCTTCGTAGGCGGATAATTTGAAATATCAAAACTGCATCCGCATTTGCGAAGTCTTTCCAAGGTATCATCCGAAAGAGAAGGTATCAAAAGTCCGTTTGTAACTATTCTGAGATCGGCGTCGGGAAAGATATCACGAGATATTTCGACATATTCCGCTATTCTCGGCGAAAGAAGCGGCTCTCCTCCCATGAGTCTTATCTTTTCAACACCCCAATAAAATCTCTTTAATTGCAACAGATCGCGTTCAAACGCTTTGATATCATAAAAAGGAGCTTCGTCTCCCGCGAGCTGGATAAAATCGGCGCATCCTCGGCAGTTAAGATTACATACGCGAACCAACTCGATCTCAACATTATCGAGCCTCGGCTTCGTCGTGTCTATCCCGATAGGCTCGGCTTGATAACCGATCTTAAGCGGAACGACATATATTTCTTTAAAGCCCTCATTAACGCAAAGCTCCGTCGCCTCCTTGAGCGATTCGTTCGGAAGAGCCAAAATCAAAGGACGGTCTCCCCTTGCCCCGAGAAAGCGCGTATCGGGCCATTTATCCGTCAATATTTTTTCGGCGTCGGGATATTTATTTAAAAACATTTGCGGCGTATCTTTAGTATAAACCAAAACCGCCGTGCTCAAATCAACCATTTCACCAACACTCCGTTATATGTATATAACACATTTTTAAAAATTTACTTTAGGTTTGAGGCAATAAAATCACATGTCACGTCCGACAACTCCGGCGCTCGGTTTTCGATACATTGATGACCGCCGCCTTGAACAATATAAGGTTCGACGTCCGGAAAAGAGTTTTGTATACGATTTTTTATCGAACGGTTGAGGATCATATCGTGGTCTGCCTGACAGATAAGGACGGGACATGTTATCTTTTCCGTTTCATCGAGCTTCGTCGGCAGAACGTTATACATCATTTCACACATCCCCGCGCCGAAATGATCGTACCTGACGGGATCCGTAACGCCCGACAGATCGTAAGACTTCGTAAAAGCTTTGTCGTTTGTCGCGGCAAAAACGGCAAACCGCACCAAAGGCGTTATCCTCGTGCCGTATTCAAAAAACATATCCATCGAGCGTTCAATAAAACGGGACGTCATAAAGGCTTTTGCCCACTTAGGCATCGTCCCCTGCGGGCACGGACAGTAAAGAAGCAGCGCGCGTACCGGATCGTTTACAGCGATATTTATTGCAACGCCCCCGCCCATCGAATGACCCGCTACGATCCATTCATTCATCGGAGCTATGGACGTCATAAGCGACTTCATCAGTTCCTCGCGGGGAATGATATTTGTATCCGTCGTTTCGCGCGTGGAATAGCCGAAGTCCGGAAGGTCGACAAGCACACATTCATAGCCGCGGGACGACATCTCCGATGCCATGTTCCGCCATGAATACGTTGAGCAGAGAAACCCGTGGATCATAAGTATACGCCCTTTTGTCTCGCCCTTTGCGGAAATGACGCGATAGTGAAGGCTGTAGTCGCCGTAGTCAAAATAGCGGCTGTCGTCAAAAGGGAAAGCGGGAGTATCGGCGGCAAAAGCCGTACCGCTTGACAAAACAATGATAACGACCGAACATAAAAGCGCGATTATCTTTTTCATTTTTCGGATGTCCTTTCGTGTGAATTATTTATCCTGTGATATTTCCGAAAAGCTCGTCAGCCTGACGGTAGCGCCGACGTCTAGAATATGAAACAGCGATCCGTCCTCAAGAGGATAAACGGCTATCCCCTCGCCCTCGGCGTCCAGTCTACCCGTACAGCGGACGAAATACGGCTTGACCTCGCCCGTCACGATATCGACGGCGTAGACGGTTTTATCTTTCCTTTTCTGATTTGTCACCATATACAATGCGTCCCCGCAGAACTCTCCTCCCTGCACCTTATAAAGAGTAGTATCAAGCGGGATAGTCCCGATGAAGGAAAAATCGGAAAGGCATATCATGCGAAGCTCGTCAACTTCATTTGACTGCGAAAAATAAAGTATGCCGTCCTTGATCTCACACCACGGAATACGTCCGTTTCCGCGGCACTCGTCGGGCAGGACATGATATTCAAGAAATTCAAGCGTTTCGGCGTCGTAAACTATCACTCCGGGATGGCGGAAGCCGTAATCCTCAAGAGCGATATAAAGCTTTCCGTCCTCAATACATCCGTCGCCGATATGGGAATATCCCTTGCGCATCAAAAAAACGGGAATGCACATTTCTTCGCACTTTACTATTTCTCCCGTAGCGGCGTCCAGAACGGTGATGGCGTTATAGTTCAAGGCTTTTACAGCGCCGAACCCATAGAAATACTTGCCGTCGCATGCAAGTCCCTGACAGAAGCTTATGCCCTCGGAATAAGGATACGAAAGGCGTCGCGTGATCTTCACGTTGCCTGACTTAACATAGACGTCCCCGTTCAGCGCGCCGCCGATGAGCGCGATAAGCGCAAACAAGCCGCTGAAAAGGCGGCGGACAAAGCGAGCAAAAACCTGCATAAACTTTATTTTCCTTTCCGTCCCGATTTTTACCGTATTTTATTATTTTACGCGATCATGATACTGTTCACATAAAAATAATTGATTCCGACCGCGGCGTATGATATAATAATATAAATTTCGGGAAAGTGAGTGATAAAAATGAAATTCGGCTTTATAAACCTTCTCGGAGAGATAATCGTCATACTTTTACTTATCCCGAATATCATCTACGCCTTAAAAAAGAAGAAAACCGAAAACAATGCCGAACAAAGCGTTCCGAAGCTTTTATCTGTTTTAGAACAGATAGGCAGATACGCCTGTATGGCTTTAATGATCCTTCCCGTTTTAGTTTGGGAATTCGGATTTAAAAGCAAAGGCGGCTTTCTCGCTTACCTTATCCTGAACGTGTGTTTGATAATTGCCTATTACATCGTATGGGCGCTTTATATGAAAAAGCCATCCTTAAAAAGCGGAATGACGCTGGCTGTAATACCGACGTGTATTTTCCTTTTTTCCGGACTGCTCCTTCATCATTGGCTCCTCGTCGGTCTTGCCGTATTTTTCGGCGTCTCACATTGCAAATTAACTTATATCACACATCAAGCCTTATAAATAAGCTTTAATACAGCGTTTATGACCGGATAAAATGAGAAGAAAAGCGCCTGGAATACCGAAGTGAAAAATGCCCCCGCATTAGTTGACTCATGCCATTTTTCTATTCCCGTATTGTTTATATCGTCGGTAAGCTTATCCTTTTCTTTTGAAAACCCGAACGGATCGGCAAACTCCGACGCCCTGTTTTTCATCTTCCAATATCTCCAGCAAAGCTCCGAATTTTTTACATTTTCTTTTGATACTCCGTCGGAAGCGTCAACTGCTTTTTTCCACAATTCGTCACAATCCTTGATCTGCTTTTCAGAAAGCGAGAGCGTCGACGACATGGGCTGATAGATACCGAGATGTCTTTTCGGAGCGTTTTCGGTTATTATATCGAGAAAATCGCCGACGTATTTTCCACCCGCTCCGTAAAAAGCGTTGAGAAATGCCTCGCGTTCGGCGTTAAGATCGCAATAGGGATCTTTAAAAAGTCTTGTGATAAGATATGCGCGCAGCTCCGCAAATTCGGTATCGCATTTATTGAGAGTATAATTCCCCTCCTCGTAAATGCCCCTTACGTTATGTTCGTAAAATATCTGCATATTTTTTTGAAGCGTCCCGAAATCGGGGAAAATTCCCGTAAACGAGCTGTAGTTGGTACAGTAATCCCAGATATAAAGCCGATCGCATATCTTTGACCAGCCGTCGAGATCGTTCATAAACGCGACGTTTGCGGGGCACGATCTGTCGTCGAGAGCGTGTGAAAAACAACATTCTATCGAGCAGAGACGCACGCAGACGTTGTCCTCGGGCGCGATCCCGTGAGGTACGGCGCGCGTATAGCGATAGGCAAAGGTGTCGATAACTACGTTATCATATCCCTCCTCCTTTACTCTCCGCGCGACGGCGTTGACAAATTCAAGCATCGTTCCGGCGTGCGAGCCGTATTTTTTATCGATCTCGGCGCATTTCTTACAGCGGCAAAAAAAGATGTTGTCCGCCTGTGTTAATGAAACTATTTGAAGCGCGGCGCTCGGGTCATGCTTGTTTCTCAGCAGCTCAAGAACTTCATCCGTAACGATCTTCAAGACGTCGGGATTTGATAGACAGAGCTGATACGCTCTACGCATTCCGAAGCAGAGGGCAAAATATTCGGGATGATCCGCGAAATATTTTTTCTTTGAGCAAAAATGATTTGTAAGCGTATGGCCTAACGACGGGATATATTCCACAGCTCCGCCGAGCTCCTTCGGTATCTTTCTGTATGCCGCTCCGTTGAGCATATTAAAAAGCGAATACTCCGTATCTTTGGGGCTTAACCAATCGGTATCGGTGTATTCAAAATACGGCGTATAGCTGTGATCCTCGTCAACAGGTACATGTATCTCATTTTTTGAATAAACGGTGAGCTTTGATGTGAAACAGTTTATACCGCAATATTTTTCGAGAAATGCGTAAACTCCCCTGACGGTGTTACTTAAAGACGATCCCGTAATGACGACAGACAGCCCGCAAGCCTTGATATTAAAGCCGTCTTTCACCTTTTCGCCGTCTGTCGAAATTATTATCGCGCGGTCGGTATCTCCGTCGTCGGTAACGGCGAGAGCGTTTCCCGTCGCTTTTTCGATATATCCCGAAAGCTTTTGTGCGGCCGATCGCAGCTCCGGCGAAGAAAAAACGATCCGATATTCGGGGCCTATAACAATATCACTGCTTGCAAACGATCCGACAGACATAAACGATACCATAAGACAAACACACAGCACACATGAAATGAAGCGTAACTTCAAATCAATGCACTCCTTTCCGACAGTTCAATTAAGGTTTTAATTATTATATCAGGATCGGAATAATTTTGCAATTATTTGATCGTATAAACGTATCCGAAATTTAAACGAAAGATAAAAGAAAGGAAAATAATATGGAAAAGATAATAGCGTGGATAGTTGTGATAATTTCTGCGGTACATGCGCTTTTGCCCTCTGTTCCGCACGGCGCGCCGCTCGACCTTGACGGATATAATCTCGTATTTGAGGACGAATTTGAAGGCGAGACGCTCGATACCGACGTGTGGTACCACCGCGCCGAGGGCGAGCGCAGGACGGGCTTCACATCCTCCGACCAGGTAAGGCTCGAAGACGGCAAAGCGATCTTCCGCGGAGAGTACCTGACCGACGGCAAATTCGGCGAGGGTTGGTATACCGGCATGATAGCGCTCCACAAAAAATATCTGAGGGGATATTTTGAGATAAAATGCAAGTGCAACAAGGATCGTGATTACTGGAGCGCCTTCTGGCTCCAAAGCGATAATTCATACGATCACGATATTTCCGCCGGCGGCGTAGGCGGCGCCGAGGTAGATATCTTTGAGGCCATGGAGACGCGCTACTTCCCCGGAATTTTGAAAAACTCGATAAAATCGACCGTTTACTGCAACGGCACGGACGTTCTGACCGACCATATCGACCGCCAAAGGGTCGGCAAATATTACGTAAAGGATCTTTACGGCTCTTTCCACACGTTCGGTCTTAAATGGACGGAAAAGGAATATATCTTTTATATCGACGGTATAGAAAGCGGCAGGACGAGCTTCGGAAAAGGCGTATCAACGATACCCGAATATGTTATCGTGTCTCTCGAAATACCTGATGAAATGCATCGCAAACCGGACGGCACCGTAACGGAATTTGAAGTCGATTATGTAAAGATCTGGCAGACAGAAAAGGACATAGTGAGCTGATATAAAAATACCCTCCCCTGACACTTTTTCGTCACGGGAGGGTGATCTGTTTATATT
>JAILLJ010000107.1 GCA_024693205.1 Clostridiales bacterium
AAATATACGTAAAACCGACGGTCAAGAATCCGAATATCATCGTCGGGGACTTCACCTATATCGCGGATGCGGAGTTTGAAAGTCACGTTACGCATCATTACGATTTTATCGGCGATAGGTTGATCATCGGCAAATTCTGTCAGATCGCCGCCGGCGTGGAGTTCGTTATGAACGGCGCCAATCACATGATGAACGCGGTCACGACCTTTCCGTTTTATACGCTTGAAAGGTGGAATATGGATCTGCCTGCATTTTCCGATTTGCCGCTCAAAGGTGATACGGTTATCGGCAACGATGTATGGATCGGGCAAAATGCCGTAATCCTTCCGGGCGTCCGCATCGGAGACGGTGCAATCATCGGAGCCAATAGTGTGGTAGGCAGCGACGTTGAGCCGTACACGATCGTCGTCGGGAACCCCGCTAAGATTTTGCGGAAACGATTTGACAAAGAATTGATCGACTTGCTCCTCAAATACAGATGGTGGGATAAAAACGTTGAAGAAATCAATGACTTGATCCCGATTCTGACTTGCAGTGATTTGGAAAAAGTACGAGACGAATTGAAGAAACGGCTTGCTTGACAATTTCCGGTTTGTCGATCTCTTTTTCCGACTATACTCGAAAAATGCGAATTATTCAAGAGAAAACAGTGAAATCGCGGCTTTCGCCGCGGTGAGATCTTCGGACTTCGTCCTCAGGAGAAATCGTTCGCTTCTTTCATGGTGAAATTAAATCCACCCACCCGCCGTCGAGGCGGATTTCACCGTCCGCAAGGACGATTTCACCCGCGGAGCGGATTTCACCCACCCGACAGGTTGGATTTATTTGAAAGAAACCGCTTTTGTCCGGTAGACAAAAGCGGTTTCTTTCATGGCTGGGATGGCTGGATTTGAACCAGCGGATGCGGGAGTCAAAGTCCCGTGCCTTACCCCTTGGCTACACCCCAATATACGGTTAATAAACAAATTGCAAGGGTATCCTATGAAACATCATCGGTCACCTTGCAAAAAAATGGGGTGGGTAATCGGTCTCGAACCGATGACCTCCAGGGCCACAACCTGGCACTCTAACCAACTGAGCTATACCCACCACATAACGCTGTCGATCCTATATCGGCAACGAACAAAAGTATAATATTTTTTTCTTCTCTTGTCAAGTCAAATTATACATTTAATTGATTTTTTTGTTCCTTTTATGGCGTTATTGCGATCTTAAATGACAAAAACGAAAAAATCGTCCTTAAAAGCTGAAAGCTGATAAGGACGAAAGACTGTTAATTCAATTAAAATCCCGATGTGATCAGATTTTTATAGTATATGTTAAAGAATTCAAATTCCTTTTATCTGCCGCGTAGATACACGTAAATCCGCTGTCTTTTTGTGAAATACTGTAAAGCGTTCCGTCGTCGTCGACCATCCCCAAAGGCATTTCGGGCATCGCGTTATGAAATTCGGAGACAAATCCTACGCTGTCATTTCCGGGGAAACCCATAATGACCATGACCGCGTCCTTTGACATGGCGTACCCTTTAATGCTATTTACCGGAGCGTCGCTGAAACAAACCGTCATTTCCGCGTTATATTCGGCGGCTGTCGCGTTAAGCGCTTCGAGCGCGTTGAAATCCGGATTAAAGCTCTGATTTTTCGGGAACGCGCTTACTATCATAAGCTCCGCATTCTCGTCTCTTGCTACTGCCGCTCCTACGTCGATAAGCCTTTTGCATGACACCTGAGGAGTTACGCAGACAAGCACGACACCTTTCTTTTTCATCTCTTCACCTCGCTTTCCTTCTGTTTTCGTACCATATAATAACATGTAATTATGAAAGATTTTGTCAAAACATATGACCGAATAATGAATTATTTGTAAAACAGATCTCCGGAGATACTTTAACCGCCGTCGAAGACGGCAATACAACTTTGGTTTTTACTGTTATTTTGACGCCTCCGATTATTGATTTTTTTGCTTTAATATGTTAAAATCATTATAATATATGTTCATTTTCAAGGAGGGGCAAACATGGTGGAAAGAGGTAATGATTTGTAATGTATTATTCTTTGTTCGGAATTTTGGCTTTACTGCTCCTTCTTATAACAAACCATGACATTCTCTTGAGAAAAAAGGAGTCTTCTCCTGCCCAGAAAAAATATCGCTTGTTTTTGCTTGCGGTAATGGTCTATTACATAACGGATATCCTGTGGGGCATTTTAGAGTGGCTGTCACAGACGACACTGCTCTTTGTTGATACGGAGCTGTATTTCATAGCAATGGCATTCGGTATACTCGCCTGGACACAGTATGTGATCGCTTATCTGGAGGATAAAAATACTTTTCGGACTTTTTTGACGTCTGCCGGAATTGTATTTTTTATCGGTATTGTCATTATTGTTGCCGTAAACGTATTTTTCCCGATCATGTTCTTCTTCGATGAAGCCGGCGTTTATCATGAAGGGATCGCAAGAAATATCGCATTGATTATTCAGATAGTGATCCTGCTTTTGACGTCGGTTTACGCGTTGCGTGTCTCAGCGAAGACCGACGGAGCAGAGAAAAACCGTCATTTTACGATCGGTCTGTTTGGCATTATTATGCTTGTCCTTATTGCTATCCAGTTCTTTGAACCGTATCTTCCGCTCTATGCGATCGGCTACATGCTCGGTTGCAGTATGCTCAGAACATTTGTTATCGAAAACGAGAAAAAAGAGTATCGTCAGGATCTGGAATCCACTCTTGACAGAGAAAAGCAGGAACTCCATGAGCTCAATAACGCGTGGAAGCTGGCATACACGGACGCAATGACAGGCGTACAGAGCAGGCTTGCCTTTGCGGAAAAAGAAGAAAAAATGGACAGAGAGCTAAGCGCCGGATCGTTAAACGAATTTGCGATCGTTGTATTTGATTTGAATGGGCTTAAGGAGATCAATGATTCCGAAGGACATGACGCGGGCGACAGATATATCAAAAACGCCGGACGCCTGATATGTGATGTATTTAAGCACAGCCCCGTTTTCCGTGTCGGAGGGGATGAATTCTGCGTTATTTTGGAAGGTCAGGATTTTGAAAACAGAGAACATTTAATGGATATTTTTGATCGGACGATCGAGAAAAACCGCAGCAATAACGAAGTGGTGATCGCCGCGGGGATAGCAGTATTTGATCCGAAGCAGGATAATAGCTTCAGACGTGTTTTTGAGAGAGCGGATTTTATGATGTATCAGCGAAAGGATGAGTTGAAGCTTCATCCGCAGGGAGCATAAAATGCAGATAGAAACGGTCAAAACCGATAAATTCACAATGGACTTCTTCCGTTTCGGGAGCGGCAAGGAAAATCTTGTTATTCTTCCGGGGCTAAGCGTTCAAAGCGTAATGCTTTCGGCGGACGATATCGCCGAGGCGTATCGGGCTTTGGCCGATGATCTTACCGTATATGTTTTTTCGCGCAGAAATGAATTGCCGCCCGTTTACTCGCTTTGGGAGATGGCAAGCGACACGGCAGACGCGATCTGTGCGTTAAATCTCGGGCGTGTATCTGTTTTCGGAGCGTCGCAGGGCGGCATGATCGCCATGAAGCTCGCTATAGACCGACCCGAGCTTGTGAAGTGTCTTATCCTCGGTTCCTCGTCCGCTTTCGTTACTCCGGAGAGGTACCGATTTTTTGAAGGCTTGGTTTGTTTAGCGAAGGACGGAAACAAAACCGAGCTTTGTAAAATGTTTGCAAAGGCGATATACCCGCAGGAGATTTTCAGTCAGATCGAGTCTTTGGTTCCTGAAGCGGCAAGCCTCATAACGGATGATGACATATATCGTTTTATCATACTTACCGAGAGCCTTCGCGACGTCGACTTGATAGGCGAACTTAATAAAATCGTCTGTCCCGCGCTTGTGCTCGGGTCAAAAGACGATAAGGTGCTCGGCGAAGAAGCGTCTTTGCAGCTGCGGGATCAAATAAAAAACAGCGAACTGTTCCTTTATGACGGTTACGGACATGCGGTATACGACCTTGCGCCCGACTACAAAACGCGTATGCTGTCCTTCCTTTTTTCACACTTGGGAGAGTAATTTCCGTTACGAGGATGATATTATGAATATTGAGATAAAACGATATACCGATGAAGACCTTGCGGGGATGATCTCCGTTTGGAACGAGGTCGTTGAGGACGGTATCGCATTTCCGCAGGAAACGCTTTTGACAGGGGAGAGCGGTGCCGCGTTTTTTGAGGAACAGACATACTCTGCCGTCGCGAAGGACACGGACAGCGGCCGTATAGTAGGGCTTTATATCCTTCATCCCAATAACATCGGCAGATGCGGCCATATCGCAAACGCCAGCTTTGCCGTATCATCGTCCTGCCGCGGCGAACATATAGGCGAAAAGCTTGTTAAAGACTGTATCGTGAGAGCGGGCGAAGAGGGCTTTCGCATTTTACAGTTTAACGCCGTTGTAAGTACGAACATCCACGCGCGCCATCTCTACGAACGATGCGGTTTTAAACAGCTCGGCACGATCCCCGGAGGCTTTCGCATGAAAGACGGTCATTACGAGGATATCTGCCCGTATTACATAGAGTGCGGAAAGTAAAATGTAATTAAAATGAAAAACGGCGCTGTCGCTTTGGGTTTTCCCGTTTGCGACAGCGCCGGAATTATTTCTGCTATTGTCTGTTAAAGTAGTCGTAGTCTGCGATAAAATATGTCCTTATATATCCGTCCGTCGAGAGGAATACGATCTCGCCGGTATCTTTAAGGAAATATATCTTGTCGCCGTCTTCGGCTTCGTATTTTGTCAGGGCGTTCGGATCGCTGATGACAGCGTTTGCCATTTCGAGATATTCCGTCGCCGTCTTTGCGCCGACCTCGTTTCCGTGCTTTTTAAAGTGGCTGTCAAGCCTGTCCTTATAACGGAAGCTGTAAAGCTTTGCCGGCGTTTGGGGCTTTGTTGTGCTCTCCGACGTCGCCGTTGTTTCGGGCTTGGCGGTTGTTTCGGTTTTTGCCACGTTTTCCGTTTCTGTTGTCGCTTCGTTTTCCGTTTCAGCTACTATGACCTGAGCCGATTCGGACGAAGCGTCGGTATCGGTTTTTTTAGCAGAGAACTTAAAAACGGAAAAGATAACGGCGATCACGGCGACGATAACGGCGAGAACGATAAGTATCATTCCGATTACCGAGCCGTGAGAGCCTTCCGGTTTAACGGGAGAAGCGTTCGCGGCTTTGTTCTTATCGTTGCCCGCGTTGTTTTTTAGTACCTCGGTCCTTAAAGGATCTCCCGCTTTTTCTCTGTTGAGGCTTCTGCATTCCTTACAGCGCTTCGGGAGATTGAGATTTTTCGATTTAAAAAATCTGATCTCACTGTTTGTCAATGTGAATTCTTTTCCGCATTGAACACAGGTTCTTTTTATCACAGTTCATACCCCCTCCGTATCATGGAGAAACTTTGAATTATTTTGAATAATTCTCGATATCGGCGTCGTTCCATTTACGGATATCTTTCCAAATCTGTTTATCGGGCTGTCTTTCGATCATAAGGTCGACGAAAGAGTTGTTGTTTTTGATGGCGTCGATATATTTGTCCTTTGCCGTCCAGAGTCCGAGGCTCGGAGAGCTGATGAAGTATATTTCTTCGCCGTTTACGGTGTTGAAGCCGTCTTTAAGCTCGTTTACATGGTATTTTTCCATGGCCTCATTATAGTCCATGTAGTTGTAACCGATGCCCTCGATCTCCTCTTTTGTCGCGCCGCCGGGAGCGTATGTTATGTTGAAGCGACCCTCGGTCGAGCCGTGGATAAGATGTGCGGCGGCATGGGCAAGGTCATGCAGTACGGGATCGCTGTTGAACGCCTCGAGCGTATGCGGAGTGCCCTTGTAGCCGTATTTTCTTATAAGCAGATCGACGTCGTCCTGCTCGCCGAATCTCGATACGCCGGGAGCGATTATGATGAGCTCGCCGCCGTCGGCGATAGCCTTGCGCGTCCTGTAGATAGCTTTATTTGAGACCCATGTGCTCTTGAATTCCTTGCCGTCCATGAAGCAGATGACTTTCTTTAAGGGCTTTTCAAACATGTGGACGGTATTCTTGCGGGCATATCTCGCCGCGGCGATGTAGGAATCCACCTCGTCGCCGACATAAAGACCTGTCGTCTGTAGCTCACCGTCTTCGTTTCTCGTCTTGACTACAAGAACATATACGTCGGGAACGTCGCCTAAGAACGATTCCTCCGCCATGTTATAGCATCCGCGAAGGGGAGTTATAAGCTGAGCAAGGTTGTTTTCGATACCGCAGAGAGCCGCCATCATGTGAGAAGCGGTGATGGTTCCCTTTCCCGCCATGCCGATGAAGTAGTTTTTGTTGTGGTTCGCAAAGCCGAGCACCTCGTGGGGGACGACCTGGCCGATGTTGATAACAAGATCATAACCGCCGTTTACGATAGCGTCGTCTATTTCGATCGGGATAGCCCAATCGGCTTTTCCGCCTGTTGCGAGCTTTACAAATTCGGAGTCGATCTCTCCGAGGTGAGCGCAGTTGTTTCTCCAATCGTGTACATGTATGCGCTCCTCCGGGATATCGCCGAACATCCACTTGTTTTCCTCGGGGGTATGGGGCTGGTGCTGTCCCAGGGTCGGGATAACGTCTATCACGTTTTCGCCGTCGTCAAAGATATGATAGAGCATGTTTGTAAGCTTACCGGAGCCGGAATGATAGCGCGTAATATCCGGCGGCAGGAGCAGTACTTTTTTGATATCTGGATTTATCCTTTTCTTTGCTTCTTCGACGAGCCTGACCATCATTTTTTGTTGTTCGGCTTCGTCAATAACATAACCTTCACTGTAAAACCACATATTATTCACCCTTATCTTTTTTATTTTTTTCGGAAAGATGATTTATTAGACTTGCATTGTAGCCCGCTCCGAAGCCGTTGTCGATATTGACGACGCTGACGCCGCTCGAGCAGGAGTTCAGCATCGACAGCAGCGCGGCTAAACCGTCGAACGAAGCGCCGTATCCGACGCTTGTCGGAACGCCGATAACGGGGCAGTCGGCAAGTCCCGCGATGACGCTGACGAGCGCGCCCTCCATGCCTGCAATGGCGATTATGACGTTTGCGCTCATGATGTCGTCGAGGTGGGACAAAAGCCTATGAAGCCCCGACACTCCGACGTCATAGAGACGTTTCACGTTATTTCCGAGAACCTCGGCAGTAACGGCGGCTTCCTCCGCGACGGGGATATCGCTCGTGCCTCCCGTCGCCACAAGTATAGTGCCTTTGACGTCGGGGGAGGGCATAATGCCCAAAAGACCGATCTTTGACGTTTCGTCATATTTAAGGTCGTCGAATTTCGTCTTGAGGTATTCGGCGGAGTCGGATTTAAGGCGGGTAATAAGGATAGTTTTCTGACCGTTTTTTAACATCGTTTCGGCGATCAAGGCTATCTGCTGAGCCGTTTTTCCCGCGCCGTAAATAACCTCGGCGACGCCCTGGCGAAGGGCGCGGTGTGTGTCTGTCTTTGCAAATCCGATATCCTCAAACGGCTTCTTTTTAAGCTTTAGCAAAGCGTCGTCAAGGGAGAGGCTGTCGTTCTTCACGCCTTTGAGTATTTCGTATAATTCGTTTTGTTCCATTTTTATACCTTAATTGGTCTCTCTTGGGCGAAGATCGAGCAAGACGTTGTCAAACGATTCCGACAGCGCCTGAACGATGTCTTCTCTTTCCTTAAAAGCGCTCACGATCTCCTTCGGAAGAAATTGAAGCTTCGCCGTATGTTCGTCACATATGCGGACGCGGAAATCGGTGTACCCCATGGCGAATAGCATCGACTCCGAGGTTTCGACCTTTGAAAGAAGCTCCTCGGTTATTTCCATACCTGTCGGCACTCTTGTTGCGAGGCAGGCATACGGGGGCTTATCGTATGTCGAAAGTCCGGCGCTCTTTGAGAGCTTTCTTATCTCGCTCTTTGTAAGACCGCAATCACGGAGAGGCGACGCGATATTCAGTTCTTCCAAAGCAGCCATGCCGGGCCTGTCGTCATATGAATCGGACGCGTTCGTGCCGTCTATGACTTTTCTGTCGCCGTCCTTCTTTGCTTCATCTAAGATAAGCGAAAAGATCTTCTTTTTACAGATGTAGCATCTTTCTGCAGGGTTCATGCGTATGCTTTCGTCTTTGAGGAGATCTGTTTCGATGACCTTAAGATCGACTCCGAATTTTGTCGTGATATGACGGACGTCGTTGTATTCAAACTTCGGCTGAAAACAGCTTTTTACAAAATACGCCTTCACATCTGCGCCGCTTTGGACGGCGGCCCAGAGAAGAAAAGTCGAGTCCGTGCCGCCGGAAAAGGCGAGAGCTATCTTTTTGTTATTTTTAAAGAATTCATCTAATACCATAATCAAATACCATACTCCGCGGCGATATCGGCTACCTTTACGGGACAGCCGGTCTCGAGCGATTTTTTAGCGGCAAGACCTATCAGAACGGGCTGAAGTCCGCATTCGATATCAACGCTTACCGGCTTGTCGTTTTCGATGCTGTCGATAAATTCGGTGACCTCCGCGACATATGCTCCCATGTATCTTTCAAGGAAGAACAGGAGAGGCTTTTCGGCGTGAACGCCGTCCTTGTCGGAGATTACAGCGCTTGAATCCGTGTCGTTTGAGATAGCGACCTGGCCGAGACTTCCGAACGCCTCGACGCGCTGATCGTAGCCGTAGCTTGCGCGGCGGCAGTTGTCGATGACGGCTATCGCACCGTTTGAAAGCTTCATAGAAATAACGGCTGTATCAATGTCTCCGGCTTCGCCGATAGCGGGATCGACGAGTACGGCGCCGTACGCAAAGACCTCCGTTACCTCCGCTCCCGACATAAATCTCACCATATCGAAATCATGTATAGTCATGTCGAGGAAGATACCGCCCGACACCTTTATATAGCTTACGGGCGGAGCGGCGGGGTCGCGCGAACATATCTTTAAGATGTTGAGGTCACCGATCTTGCCCGCTTCAACGGCCGCTCTCGCGCCCTTGAAGTTGTGGTCGAAACGGCGGTTAAAGCCGACCTGATATTTCACGTTACTGTTTTCGAGAGCCTTTTTGACCTCCAATATCTTGTTGACGTCGTGGTCGATGGGCTTTTCGCAAAATACGTTTTTGCCCGCGGCGATGGCTTCGAGGGAGATCGTCGAATGTGTGTCTGTCGACGAGCAGATGAGAACGGCCTTAATATCGTCGTCCTCGAGGATCTTATGATAGTCGGTGTAAATTTCGTTTATTCCGAGATCGTTTGCCCACTGCTTGGTTTCCTCGGACATGAACGGATCGGCGATAGCCTTTACCGTCGCGTTTTTGACATATCTCATTATTGATTCGCCGTGGACCTTACCGATCCTTCCGGCTCCGATTATTCCTACATTTATCATATTATTTTTCCTTTCGATTATCAGATCGTGCCGTCCCATGTGGAGACGTTTGTAGATTTCTTTTCGTGCTCGTCGAACCAGTGCGTCGTTACGCTCTTTGTTTCGGTATAGAAGCGATATCCGTCGCGTCCGAGAGTGTGGAGGTCGCTGAAGAACGAGTTCTTATGTCCCGAGAAGGGGAATACTCCGACGGGAACGGGGATGCCGACGTTGATGCCTGTCATGCCGCCGTCTGTATTTTTCGTAAATTCTCTCGCGTAATAGCCGCTTTGTGTATATATGACCGAGCCGTTTGCGAAGGGATTTGAATTCATGAGCGCAAGACCCTCTTCAAACGTCTTTACGCGCTTGATGCAAAGCACGGGGCCGAAGATCTCAAACGTGCCGACCGTCATTTCGGGAGTTACCTTGTCAAGGATCGTCGGGCCGAGATAGAAGCCGTTTTCATAGCCTTCGACCGTTATATTGCGTCCGTCAAGCACAAGCTCCGCGCCTTCTTCTAAGCCCTTATTGATCCAGTCGATAACGCTCTGCTTGTGTGATGCGGAGTAAACGGGGCCTAACTTTGAATTCTTGTCGTATGCGGGGCCGACTTTCATTTCGGAGGCGAGTTTTTTGATCTTGGCGACAAGCTCGTCGGCTATTGATTCCTGGGCGACGACGACGGGGAGAGCCATGCAGCGTTCGCCCGCGCAGCCGTATGAGGCGTTGACGATACCGGCGGCTGTTCTGTCGAGCGCGGCGTCCTCAAGTACGAGCGCATGGTTCTTTGCTTCACAGAGAGCCTGGACTCTTTTGCCCGCTGCGGCGGCTGTCGCGTAGACATATTTTCCGACCTTCGTCGAGCCGACAAAGGAAACGCCCTTTATGATCGGATTTGTAAGGAGCTCTTTATTTACTTCTCTGTCGCATGTGATAACATTGAGAACTCCGTCGGGAAGACCTGCTTCGCGATAAAGCTCGCAAATCCTCAGAGACGTCATAGGCGTAGCTCCGGCAAGCTTTAAGACAAGCGTGTTGCCGCAGGCTATGCACATCGGCGCCATCCAGCCCATCGGGATCATCGCGGGGAAGTTAAACGGAGCCATTCCGGCAAATACGCCGAGAGATTCGCGGTATGAAACGGTATCGTAGCCGCTCGAAGCGTCTCTTAATGAGTCGCCCTGGATAAGCGTCGGGATGTTACACGCAAGCTCCGTCGCTTCCTTGGCCTTAAGGATATCGCCCTCAGCCTCTTTCCAGCATTTGCCCTCTTCCTTAGCGCAGAGCATTGTAAGCTCGTCCATATGCTTTATAAGAAGCTCGCGCACCTTGTAGATTATCTGTACGCGCTTCATTACGGGGACGTGTTTCCATGTCTTGTACGCTTCGGCGGCGTTGTTTATGACCGCCTGAACCTCGTCAAGGGGCATCTTAGGGCTTTTTGCGACAAGCTCGCCTGTGCTCGGATCATAGACGTCGTAGTACGACGTTGCCTTGGACTCTAAAAATTGGTTGTTGGTAAAGTACTTTAAAATCTCCATTTATTTATCACCTTTCTTAAATATCTGCGGTTTTGCGTATATACTCTCTTGCGGCTTTGGCGTATTTAAAGGGATTTGCTATCGCGGGATCCTGTTCTGCTTCGACGAGCATCCAGCCCTCGTAGCCCGTATCGTCAAGCACCTTGAAGATGGGCTTAAAATCAATGGCTCCGTCGCCGGGGACTGTGAACGCGCCGAGGCGTACTCCCTTTAAAAAGCTGAGGTGTTCATCCTTGACTTTTTTTACGATCTCAGGTCTTATGTCCTTGAGATGAACGTGCTTTATACGGGTCGCGTATTTACTCAGAACGGACATGTAGTCCTCGCCGCAGTAGGCGAGATGACCGGAGTCGAAAAGAAGAAAAACGCTGTCGGGATCGGTTGAAGCCATCATTCTGTCGATCTCTTCTTCGGTCTGTACTACAGTTCCCATATGATGGTGATACGTCATCGTTATGCCGTATTCTTTAGCGATCTTACCGAGCTTTGACAGTCCGTCGGCGAATTTTTTCCATTCGTCGTCGTTCATTATGTATTTCTTTTCAAACACGGGAGTCTTCATCTGTCCCTGTATGCTGTAGCTTTGTTCGGAAACGCCGATGCGTTTTGCTCCGACGGCCTTTAAAAATGCGCAGTTTTCTCTGAAATCCTTTTCGACCTCGTCAAAGGGCTTTGTGAGAATAAACGATGAAAACCAGCGGTTTGCGATCTTAAGTCCGCGGATATTCAGCTTATCGAGAAGCTCGTCGACGTCTTTGGGGTACTTGTTGCCTATTTCGCATCCGCTGTAGCCTGCAAGTGCCATTTCCGAAACGCACTGTTCAAATGTTATCTCGCCGCCTAAATCGGGCATGTCGTCGTTTGTCCAGCCGATCGGAGCTATTCCGAGAGAGATTTTTTTTGAATCCATATTTTTCCTCTTTTCGTATCAGTATTTTCTTGATTCGCTTAGATGTTTGATTCTTTCTTCAAGAGCTTCCTTACCTTTTTCGGTGCGCGGTATGTCGGAGCATCCGACGTTCCACCAGCTGCAATATCCGTCGGTCATCGTCTTGGGAAGAACTTTTATATCTATTAAAACGGGCTTTGTCTGCTTTAAGCTGTCGTTAAGAGCAAAGCGAAGCTCGTCAAGCGTCTTTGCGGTATATGATATGAACCCGTAGCCTTTGGCGACCGCAGCGTAATCGACGTTAAGAAATTCGCCGTTTCTTATCGGATCGTCGCCGCTTCTGTGGCGAAGCTCGGTACACAGAGCGTTTATGCCCTGTCCCATCTGGAGGTTGTTGATACAGCCGAACGAGGCGTTGTCAAAGAGAAGGACGTTGATCTTTTTGCCCTCCTGTACCGCGGTCAGCATTTCGGAATGGAGCATGTTGAAGCTTCCGTCGCCGACAAAGGCGTAAACCTCGCTGTCGGGGCAGGCGAGCTTAGCTCCGAAGGAGCCGGCTATTTCATA
>JAILLJ010000109.1 GCA_024693205.1 Clostridiales bacterium
GACGGCAGTCTCTGTATAATTCAGTCCGTCGCAAAATTTTGTCGGAACGTTTTTTTCGGGCACGCCGAACGTCAGCTTTTTCATTTTAATCGCCATGCGATTCAGAATTCGCACAAAAAGAGATATAACATCTCACCTTTAAGCCCGAATCGCGACTCCTTTCTGATTTTTCACGCTACTCGCCCTTTATTTCAAACGTCGTTTCGCCGTCCTTCATGTCGGGAAGCGCCTCCCACTGAGCTCTCTTGCCGTCCTTGGCGGCGGTGAGGCGGAAATACGGGACCGTCTCGCCTATAAAGACGCCGCACTCATATGCCATTCCCTTTTGGGTCGTTATTTCGGCGAGCGTCCGGAGCGGAACGAACGTGTTGTCGTCAAAGCTCCATTCGCCGAATTCCACCTTGACTTTTGCTCCGTCGACGTCGCATACGAATCTGACTTTGTTGTCAGCTCCGATACCGAAGCCGTCGGACGTCTCGACATATTCGGGCGTGTCGAGCTCTCTGACGTTTTCGAGCGCTTTATAATCTTCGGCGGAAGGATCGCTGTAGACGGTCAGTGTAAAATCTCCCGTCTCCGCTTCTTCTGTCTCTTCGGATTTTGCCGTCGTAGTCGCCGCCAACGTTGCTTTCATTCCGAGACCCGTCCAGAGTATCTCGTCCGAGCCGTATTGCGAAACGGACGTCAGACTACCCATCTCCTCGGGCGATATAAGCTCCGCTCCGAAGGAGACGAGCCCGTCGATATATTTGCTCTCCTTTTTGCGGATCGCGTCGTCCTTGCTCCAGTTGTCGACCGCTATTTTTATACCGCCGTCGTCTGAATATTCATAAACCGTGAACATCGAGCCTTCGATAAGCTCCGACGGAAGATCGTCGAAATCCTTGCCGAGATCGAAAAGGATACTGTCGGCAAAGCTGCCTATATATTCGTTCGTCGAATAGAGCTTTGTCGCAAAGCCCTTGCCGTCGAACTGATAGATGGTGAAGCCGTGCGCTCCTGCTCCGCTCGAGCCGCCGTGACTGAGATATCCCTTTTTATAAAGCGTTGCAATCGTCCTGTAGCCATCGTCATAATAAAAGTTGAGCGAAAGAGCGTTTCGATCGGATCTTATTATCCCGACCCAATCCATGTCGTAATTTTCGATACCCTCTATCCTCAGTATCAGCTCCTTGACGCCGTCGTTTCCGAGGTCGAGAAGAGTGTACATCGACTCCGCTTTGTCGGCGTCGGTGCCCTCGTCCTTTGCTATCGCTTCCTTTAATTCGGAGAAGCTGTATTCGCCCGTGAGCGTATGCGCGGAAACGCTTATATCGTCGGGAAAAATATTATCCGAAACGGTCAGCTTCGTTTTTCCGTCTAAAAAATCCCCGTAGGCCTTTTGCGCCTCTTCGTTTTGTTTTATATCATCTTTTTCCGGGTTTTTGAGAACGGCGCTTTCGCTTGTCCCGTCGGCGCCCTCGGTTAAATCAATCTTTCCGCATCCCGATAAAACGAGCGCAATAATCGCGAGCCAAAGAACGGCTGAAAAAATACGTTTTTTCATCTTTATATCACCTTTGTCAGAAACAGCAAATTTCTATCTTTTGTATCAGTACCTTTTTTATCTCGTCGACCGCGTCGCGCATGTAAAGCTTCGGGTCGAACGCGTCGGGATAATGCGCGAAGCCCTTTTTGATCCCCTCGGTATAAGCCTGGCGAAGCTCGGTCGCAAAATTTATCTTGCTTATTCCGGCTTTTATGCAGTCCCTTAATACTTCGTCCGAAAGCCCCGACGCTCCGTGTAAAACGAGCGGAGTATCTATCGCGGAATGTATCTCCTCTATCCTGCGGACGTTTATTTTCGGAACGCCCTTGTAGACTCCGTGCGCCGTGCCCACGCCTATCGCGAGCGTGCTGACGTTAGTCTTTTTTACAAATTCGACCGCCTCGTCGACCTTTGTATAGCTCGCCTCGACGTCGGCGTCGTTTTCCTCCTTGCCGCCTATCGTTCCGAGCTCTCCCTCGACCGAAACGCCGAGCGGAAGCGCCATATCGCAGACGGCCTTCGTCTTTTCGACGTTTTCGGAGAACGCCATCGCGCTGCCGTCAAACATGACGGAGGAATAGCCGTTTTTGATACATTCCTCAGCGAGAGCCAGACTGCTCCCGTGGTCGAGGTGCATCGCGTAATCGACGTCGCATCCCTCGGTCAGCGCCTTCATCATTGCGGCATAGACGCTTTTGCCTCCGTAATTCAGCGTCCTCGGGATCGTCTGGACGATAACGGGAACGCCCGTCTCCTTAAGGACCTCAGCGACCGCCAGAGCCGACTCCAAATTGTCGATATTGAAAGCGGGTACGGCATGTCCCTTTTCACATGCCTTTTTCATCAGGTCGTATGTTGTTCGGACTGACATATTTATTACCTCTTTTATTTTATTTGTAACCCATGAGCACCGCGCCCGTAAGTACAAGAACGGAAAACAAAAATTCCGAAAGAAACAGCTTCCACGTAAATCTTATATATTTTCCGTACGACACTCCGACAAGCCCTATGGCTATTATCATTACTCCACTCGTCGGATAAAGTATATTGCAAAAGCCGTCCGAAAGACAAAACGCGAGGACGACCGACTGCCGCGTGATGTTGACCATGTCGGCAAGCGGCAAAACTATAGGCATGATAAGAAACGCCTTTGCCGTTCCGCTGCCGATAAAAAACGAGAGGACGATAATAAACGCGAATATGACGAGGATGGACGGGATCGAGCCCATATCCTTTATCCTCTCATATACAAGACGCAGGATGGTATCTATTATTTTGCCTTCCTTTAAGATATAGGTTATCGCCATAACGAATATCACGAGCGGAGCTATAGGCGCCATCGCCTTGGCTCCGTCGGCAAATCCGCTGAGAAGCTTTTTGCCCCTTATACCGGCAGTTTTTCCCGCCGACAGACCTCCGACGGTAAAAAGCACAGCCATGCCGATCATCGGAAGATTGTCTATATTATCCCTTATGACCTCCGGCACGGCCTCGATCCGCTGAACGATAAAGCTTATCGCCGCGCAGACGAGAACTCCCGAGATACAGCCGACAAATATCCTCGTCGCCTTTGAAAGCGCGGGATCGTTTATGACGTCCTCGTTTATACTTCCGTCGAATTTTTCACGGAGCTTTTTGTCGCTCTCGAACACTATCGACTTTTCGGGATGTTTTTCGATCTTTTTGGCGTAAAGGATGACAAAGGAAGTCAGTATCGCGTAAACTCCGACAAAGATAACGAGCCTGTAGCCGAGTCCGGAAAACATCGGCAGTCCCGCCATCGACTGAACTATCCCGACGTTGAAGGGATTGAACGTCGCCGCGGTAAATCCGAAGGCTATCGAGATAAGGCTGAGGCTTATGCCGACGAGCGAATCCCAGCCGAGCGCTATTGAAATAGCGGCGCAGAGCGGGACGACGGTGACGCTTTCTTCAAGGATACCGACGACTGAGCTGAGCGTCATCAGAGCGAGTATCATAACGGGCAGGAGCCTGTATTTTTTGTCGGAAAATTTTTTGACGATCACCGACATAATATATTGGAGAACTCCGCTCTTTTCGAGTATCAGGAACGTGCCGCCTATGAGGATTATAAAGAGGATTATTGCGACGCCCGTCATGGCTGTCGACGTCGTAAAGACTTCAAACGGAGCGGTAAAGGTGCGCCAGAACGGCATCTTGTAGTCGAGCCGTTTATATGTGCTGACCATTTCTCCGGTGACGGGGTCCTTCGTTTCTGCGATTATCGAGCCGGACGGGTCGGTCATATATTCGCCTCTCGGCACGATCTGTGTCAGAACGCCGACGAATATCATTATTCCCAAAATGATAAGCGTTATCGTTATGACCGTTTTTTTATCGAGCCTCAGACCCTGCGGCTTGTTTTCGGGTGTTTCGGTTTTGTTTTTTAACGCTTCTTCACTCATTTTTTCTTATTAACCCTTTCGGCGTCGTTTTCTATTATCCAGTCCACCATGTCCCCGAACGACTGCTCCGCGCTCATCGGGTGGTAGTCAAGCTCCTTCTCCGCTTTTTCGTAGCTGAAATTGCAGTTTGAGCAGAGCTTCCTTATGGAATACCTTGTGAATAAAGGCGTCTTCTTCGAGTGCTTGTAATATTTTTCGGCGAGAACGGCGCCGAGCTTAGCGGCGGATAGCGCGACCGGGATCTTCGGCGCGTTGTGCCCCGTCTTTTTTGAAAGGATCCTTATAAGCCTGTCTATAGTCACGACCTCGCCCGAAAGAATATAACATTCTCCGTCGCGCCCCTTGACGGCGGCGCCGTACATCCCCTTGGCGACGTCTCTAACGTCGACAAAATCATATGCGCCGAAATGGAGCGTGATCGGGAAACTGCCCTTCATAAAAAGCCTGACCATCTCGCCGACGCTCGAATTTTTAAAGTCGTACGGCCCGCAGCACGCTCCCGGATGGACTATTACTATCTCGAGCCCGTCAAACCTGTTGTCAAGGAGGTACTGCGTCGCCTCCGCCTTTGTCTTGGCATATGTACCGTCGAGCGGCTCGGGGTCGAAGTGATCTTTTTCCCTCATTATCATTCCGTCGGGGAGTGGAAGAAAGGCGTCTACGGAGGATGCGTAAACGAGCCTTCTTACGCCGCATTTTTTACAAGCCTTAAAAACGTTTTTTGTCCCGTCTACATTGATCTTATGTATTATATCCTCCTTGTCGGAGTTGATGTCGATCACGCCGGCGAGATGATAAACGACGTCCGCACCCTCAAACGCCTTTTCGAGAGAGTCGGGATCGGTGACGTCTCCGAAGCATTTTTCACAGTCAAGTCCGTCGAAAACGGGGTTGTCTTTTCTTATCAGTATCCTTACTCTTTCCCCGTTTTTCAAAAGCTCGAGAAGGAGC
>JAILLJ010000151.1 GCA_024693205.1 Clostridiales bacterium
GGATCCTGGTTACAGTATATCCGCGTGTCGGGAGAGACGAGCGCCAATCGATCGATATATCTGTAAAACTCCGGCTGAGCGGTCGCGTATATTTCGGAGACGGAAAAGCCGTATTCGATCAGAGCGAGCGAAAGCTCGAAGGGGTTCGCGTTAAGACATTCTCCGACGGAAAACGTGAGATCCTTATATTTTTCTTTAAATGCCCGAACGGTATTTTCCGCTTTTTCCTTTTCCTTTTTGTCGTCTATCTTCTTCCCGAGAGCGTTTCCGAAGGCGGCGTACTGGCTGTGGATCTTGTCGATCCTGTAGAGCCTTGTAAGCTCGATATAAGGCATTTCAAGGCGTTTTGCGAGGTCGTCGGCCGCCGCTCTCGCTTCGGGGTTAAGTACTATATTGAAATTGGCAGACGACATGTTTAAAAACTCATCGAAGCTCTCTGCGCGCGAGATCTCGCGGATGTTTTTTATCCCGATATCACGGAGATATCCGTAAAGCTCCGAATCGTCGTCGAGCGGAGCGAAAAAGCCGAGTAGATTTACGTCCGCCGATTTTCTTTTTTTAGGCTCAAGAAGCGAATAAATTGATTGCCTGACGTTTACCATCGGCGGCTTTTTGCCTTCGCGCGTAAGAGCGTACATATAGCAGGGTCGTACCCTGACGCCTGCCGCCTCCTCCGCCTTTCGGCAAACTCTGTCAAAATCCGTACCGAGGAGCGCGTCGACACATGTCGCGCAGAGCATCACGACGGAGGGCTTATGATCGAGGCTTTTACAGACCTCAACGACCGCCTCCGGTATCCGCTTAAGGTGCGCTCCCGTTACAAGGTCATGTTCCTGTATATCATAATAAAAGAAACGGCGTCGATACTGCTTCATTGAGCTGATCATGGATGTGTTTCTTCCGCAGCAGCCGGGAGAAACGATAAGCATTACGGAGCCGGGGACGGCGAGACCTGCGCGCTTGACGCCGAAACCCTCCGCGCCGGGAGAGTTGAACGCCAAGGTGGCGGGAGAAGAATAAACGAGGTGGTGCGTAGTCGAAAAGCTTTCGGGGATATCGTCCTTACCTCTTTTTGAAAGCTCGTAAGCGGTATAAAAGGTGCTCATCAAAGCGTCTCCTTTCCCTCTTTTAAAAGCTTTTTCGCAAGTTCAATGAATATTTGACTGACGGGAAGCGACATGTCGCCCTCGACGACGGTCTTGCCCTCGTCCTCAAAGCGGATTATATCGTCGCTCCGCGGTATTTCGCCGATTATCGGGATGTTTTTTTCGGCGGCAAATGCGGAGACCTTCTCGTATTCGTTTTCGACGTTTCTGTGGTTTAAAATAAGGCCGAGGACGCGCGCGTAGCTTCTGTCCTCAAAATTTTTAACGGCGGTGCAGATGTTGTTCGCGGCGTAGAGGGCCATCTTTTCGCCGGACGTCACGATAAGGACGTTGTCGGCGTAGCCCTCGCGTATCGGAGCGGCGAAGCCTCCGCAGACGACGTCGCCCAAAACGTCATACATAACGACGTCGGGCTTCTGTTTTTCAAACAGCTTCAGGTCGTCGAGTATGCCGAATGTGGCGATTATCCCGCGCCCCGCGCAGCCGAGTCCGGGGGTAGGGCCGCCCGTTTCGATACAGAGTATTCCACCGAAGCCCTCGCGCGATATCTCCGAGATATCGGAGGGGGCGTCCTCGTGGATCCTTAGGTAATCCATAACGGGCGTAGGAGGACAGCCGCCGAGAAGATTTATCGTCGAGTCGGCCTTCGGGTCGCAGCCTATCTGGATGACGCGTTTTCCGAGTACCGCAAAGGCGGCGGAAAGATTTGCCGTCATCGTCGATTTACCTATTCCGCCTTTTCCGTAAATTGCAAGTTTCAGCATTTATATTCTCCGTTTCAGTTGCTCAAATAAAAAAGGGACTCATCCGACATACTGACGGATAAGCCCTCGTTAAAAAGGTCAAAATTTAAAGATTATTTCCGCTCGGATCAAACCTCGCCGTCAGAATCGAATATATTATATACCTTTTTTCGCGATAAGTCAACGGCTTCGGCAAACAGTTCACAGTTTAAACATATTTATGTGATATAAAAAGTAAAAGGATGTTTCGGTTATTGATTTTGTTTTGTCATTATGTTATAATAGCAAAAAGAATGCTATAAAACAGTATATAATTTTGATCGGAGGTAATGTTAATGAGCGGTAAACTCGGATTCGGACTTATGCGCCTTCCCAAGAAGGGACTTGTCACGGATATCCCGCAGGTATGCGAAATGGTGGATATCTTTTTAAAAAGCGGTTTCACCTATTTCGATACCGCCTATGTCTATCTCGGCTCTGAGGACGCGACGAGACAGGCGCTCGTCGAACGCTATCCGAGGGATGCTTATACCTTGGCGACAAAGCTCAACGCAAGCGTGGCTCTGACCGAAAACGCCGCAAAAAAGGAGCTTGAAACGAGCCTGAAGCGCACGGGAGCGGGCTATTTCGACTACTATCTGCTCCACGCTTTAATGAACAACAATTACCGTAAATACGAAAAATTCAACCTCTGGGATTTCGTCAGGGAACAAAAGGAAAAGGGAACGATAAAGCATTACGGCTTTTCATTCCACTCCGGCCCCGAGCTTCTCGATAAGATATTGACGGAGCATCCCGACGTCGATTTCGTTCAGCTCCAGCTCAATTACGCCGACTGGGACGATCCGGGCGTACAGTCGCGTAAAAATTACGAGGTCGCAAGGAGCCACGGAAAACAGATCGTCGTCATGGAGCCGGTCAAGGGCGGAAAGCTCGCTTCTCCTCCGAAGGAGGTCAGAAAGATATTCGACGCCGTCGACCCCGACGCGTCCTACGCATCATGGGCGATACGCTTCGTCGCTTCGCTCGACGGGATACTGGCCGTTCTTTCGGGAATGTCAAATGTCGAACAGATGCTTGACAACACAAGCTTTATGAAGGACTTTAAGCCCCTAAGCGAGGAAGAGATGAAGGCGATCAAGAAGGCTCAAAAGATATTCAACGAAACGCCCGAAATAAAATGCACCTCATGCCGCTACTGCACCGAGGGCTGCCCGAAGAAAATACCGATCCCCGAAATATTTACGGTGATGAACAGCCGCATGACAACGGGACAGATCGAAAGAACTAATGCACAGTACGGCGACGTTATCAAAGACCGCGGCGCCGCATCCGACTGTATAAAATGTCATAAGTGCGAGGAGGCTTGCCCTCAGCGCATAGTTATAACGGAAGAACTTAAAAAATGCGCCGAAGCTTTCGGCAGATAAGAGAGGATAATTATTATGGCATGTTTTTTAGTACCTGCCGCTGAAGCGGTCGTAACGACGGTCATTAAGAAAAAGACCGACGGTGAAAAAGAGATTAAAAGCCCGTTTGTAAAAAGGCTCGGCTGGCTCAACAATATGCTTTGGGGCGGAAGCGCGCTCCTTGCGTTTGAGCATGTATGGCACGGCGAGGTGACGCCTTGGTTTCCGTTCCTGACTGCCGCGTCAAACCCTGCGGATGCGGCAGAGATGCTGACTGAAATGGCGACGTCGGGAGTCGGTATGTCGCTTCTTGTCACCGCTGCCTGGGTCGGCGTAGTCGCCGTCTCAAACAATATTTTAAAAAGGTCGGAGCCTGACGGAAAAAGACTTCCCGGCGGAACGGAGACGGTGAAATGACGCTTCTTATAACGATATTTGCCGCCGTCATATCGACCGTATCATGGTACTGCGTAAGATCCGACAAGAAGCTCGGCTTTCTGTCGCTGATGTATTGGGGCGCGTCGCTGATGTGGCTCGTCGACGCCTTTGTCGAATACATCGGGGACGGCGCCGGGTATTTCGAGCCGGAGCTTTCGGACATTATAAACGACGCGTTCCTCGGCCTTTCGGTCGTCGCGCTCGGGCTTGTCATCTGGACGATATATCTTCTTATTAAAGATCCTGACGGAAAGGTCAAGGAGCTTCTTTCAAAGAAAAAGTGAGTTTGCGCTTTTTCGGAGGTTGAAACAATGAAAACTCTCTATATCGAATGCAATATGGGCGCCGCGGGAGATATGCTTCTGTCGGCGCTGTCGGAACTGCTTGGTAAAGAAAAGACGGAAGAATTATTTGAAACGCTCGATATCCCGGGCGTTTCTTACGGCTTTAAAAAGGTGAAAAAGTGCGGGATAGTCGGAACTTTTACCGACGTCTCGGTGTTCGGCGAGCATGAGGACGAGCATTTACATGAGCACCATGAGCACGAACACGAACATAAACATGAGCATGAACATGAGCATGAACATGAACATGAACATGAACATCATGAACATGAGCATGAACATCATGAACACATGCACGAGCATCACCACCGCCATACTTCCTTATCGGATATCGAAGAAATACTTGACGGCCTCGATATCCCCGAAAATGTGAAAAACGACGCGTTCGAGGTCTACAGGATCATCGCCGAGGCGGAGGGCAATGTACACGACTGCGACATGAGCGAGATCCATTTCCACGAGGTCGGATCACAGGACGCCGTGGCTGACATAGTCGGAGCCTGCCTTCTTTTTAACGAGATAGCTCCCGATAAAGTGATCGTCTCTCCGATAAATACGGGACGGGGAAGGGTGCGGTGCGCGCACGGTCTGCTTCCCGTTCCGGCTCCCGCGACGGAATATATCCTGCGCGGCGTTCCCGTCTATAACGACGATATCGAGGGAGAGCTTTGCACTCCCACGGGAGCGGCTCTGTTAAAATATTTTGCCGACGGTTTCGGGAAGATGCCCGTAATGAGGATAGAAAAAACAGGCTACGGAATGGGCAAAAAGGATTTTGACGCCGCCAACTGCGTCAGGATGATACTCGGCGAAGAGGTCGACGGAGAAGGTGACGTGATCTCCGAGCTCAGGTGTAATATCGACGACATGACGGGCGAGGAGATAGCCTTTGCCGTCGAACGGCTCTTTGCGGGCGGCGCTCTCGACGTTTTCACTACGCCTGTCGGAATGAAGAAAAACCGTCCGGGCGTTCTTCTGACGTGCCTTTGCAAAAAGGATGACGAGAAGGTCTTTGCGGGTATCATATTCAGATACACGTCGACGATAGGGATAAGAGTGTTCAGGGCGGAGAGATACGTCCTCGACCGCAGCGAAAAGACTGTTGAAACAAAGTACGGCGACGTCAGGATAAAGATCGCCGAGGGCTTTGGGATTAAAAGGGAAAAGCCTGAGTTCGAGGATATAAAAAGAATAGCTTCCGAAAACGAGATGAGTATCACGGAAGTCGGAAATATATTGAAATAACAGAGGAGACAAAGGTTGCTGAACGTCAAAACGCCCGACGAGGCGCTCGCGATCATAAGATCGGAATTTTCAAAAGACATAAAAAAAGAATTCGTTCCGCTTAAAAACGCGCTCGGAAGGACAGCGGCGGACGACGTCGTGTCGACCGAATTTGTGCCCGACTTTGACCGTTCGACTGTCGACGGATATGCCGTCAAGGCTTCGGATACGTTCGGATGCTCCGAGGCGCTTCCGGCTGTTTTAAATAATATTGCCGATATCAAAATGGGCGATGATACCGATATCAAAATAAAAGACGGAGAATGCGCGTCTGTGCCGACGGGAGGGGAACTGCCCGACGGAGCGGACAGCGTCGTTATGCTCGAATACTCCGAGGATTACGGCGACGGCACTGTCGGGATATTGAAGCCATCCGCGCCGGGAAACGGCGTCATATTCAGAGGCGACGATATAAGACCGGGCGGTGTTGTCATTAAAAGAGGAAAAAAGCTTACGCCCGCCGATATCGGGGCGCTCGCTTCCCTTGGAATCACCGAGATAGCCGTATCAAAAAAGCCGAAGGTCGGGATAATCTCGACGGGAAACGAGCTTGTCAAGACGTCCGAAAAGCCGAAGGGCGGAGAGATACGCGACGTCAATTCCGATTTGCTTTACGCTCTTGTCGAATCGTTTGGAGCTGTTCCGGTTTCGTTCGGGATAGTCAGGGACGATGAAAACGAGATAAGAAAGGTACTCGAGGAAGCCGTAAACGAATGCGACGCAGTATTGATCTCGGGCGGCTCCTCCGTCGGAGAAAAGGATATGAGCTGTAAGCTCATAGGAGAGATCGGTAAATTACTGTTTCACGGGCTTTTAATGAAGCCGGGCAAGCCTACGATACTCGGAAACGCGGGCGGAAAGCCTGTTTTCGGACTTCCGGGACACCCCGCCGCCGCGTTTTTCGTAACGGAGATATTCGTCCGCGCGGCTTTGTCGGTGCTGACGGGCGAAGAAACGAACAGGTACGGCATCAAAGCGATCCTCGACGAAAACGTGAGTTCAAATCACGGACGAGCGGAATTTATCGCGGTAAAGCTATATCAAAAGGACGGAAAGCTTTTCGCCCACCCGTTAAGGAGCAAATCGGGACTGATATCCACCCTGTCGAGGGCGGACGGATTTTTTGAGATAGACGCCCTTACGGAGGGCGTATCGTCAAACGACGAGATAATGGTAACGGCGGTGTAAAAATGTTATTCGGATATTTGAGCAACACGCCTCTTTCCGAGGCGAGAGAAAACTATACCTCCGCGCTTTTAAAATGCGGATTTACGTCATCAAAGGAGAATATCGAAGTCTTTAAGTCGAGCGGAAGAATGACCGCTTCGGCTGTTTACGCGAGGATCAGCGCCCCGCATTATAACGCGAGCGCGATGGACGGCATAGCCGTTTCGGCGAATGAAACGTTCGGCGCGACAGAGACGACCCCTGTTATCTTAAATAAAGACAGCTTTACGGTCGTCGATACGGGCGATCCCTTGCCGGAAGGGTGCGATGCGGTAATAATGATCGAGGACGTCGTTATGCGTGAGAACGGCTCGGCATCGCTTTACGCTCCGGCGTCACCCTGGCAGCATATAAGACAGATCGGTGAAGATATATGCGCCGGCGAGATGATACTCCCGTCATTTACAAAAATAACTCCCGCCGCTGTCGGTGCTATGATAGCCGGCGGAGTGCGCTCCGTCGACGTTATAAAAAAACCGCTCGTCGGGATAATCCCTACGGGCGACGAGATAGTCCCCCCGACTGCCGACCCGAAGGAGGGAGATATCCTCGAATTTAATTCATCTGTCTTTTCGGCGATGCTGAAAGAGTGCGGAGCCGATACCGTGACATATCCGATCTGTCCCGATGAATTCGATATCATCAGGGAAACGGCAGAAAAAGCGGTTTCCGAATGTGATATCGTGATAATAAACGCAGGCTCCTCCGCGGGCAGGGAGGACTATACCTGCGGCGCCGTATCGTCTCTCGGCGAAGTGATCTGTCACGGGATCGCCGTTAAACCGGGCAAGCCTGCGATCTTGGGGATATGCTCAAATAAACCGGTCATTGGCGTTCCGGGATATCCCGTATCCGGCATCATAATCCTTGAAGAGATAATAAAGCCCCTTGTTGACCTTTGGTTCAACAGGTCAAATGACGGGGCTGAAGAATATATCGACGCCGTCATGTCGCGTTCGGTCGTATCGGGACTGAAATACAGGGAATTTGTCAGAGTACGCCTCGGATATGTAAACGGCAGGTTCGCGGCGACCCCGCTGAACCGCGGCGCAGGCGTCGTCTCGTCGTTTATGAAGGCGGACGGCATCCTCGAAATACCTCGAAACAGCGAGGGCGTCGAAGCGGGCGAAAAGGTCAGGGTGCGTCTTTTGAGATCGGAGGAGGAGCTTAAAAATACGCTTGTCGCCATCGGGAGCCACGATCCGCTTCTTGACGAAGCCGCCGATATGATCCACAGGCGGTTTAATGACACATACTTAAGCTCGAACCATGTCGGCTCGATGGGCGGGATAACGGCTGTCAAAAGGGGAGAGGCGCATGTCGCCGGCACCCATCTTTTAAACGAGGCCGACGGCGTTTACAACGACGCGTATATCAAAAAGTATTTCCAAAGCGGCGGCGTAAGGCTCGTTGAATGCGTCGGCAGGACGCAGGGGATAATGATGAAAAGCGGAAATCCCTTAAACATAAGCTCGATAAAGGACCTTAACAAAAAGGGACTTAGATATGTCAACCGCCAAAAGGGCTCGGGGACGAGAGTGCTTATAGATTATCTTTGTAAAAAAGAAAATATTGATACCTCCGAAATATACGGCTATGACAGGGAGGAATATACCCACACCTCGGTCGCGGCACAGATAGCCTCCGGCTCCGCCGACGCGGGGATGGGGATATATTCGGCGGCAAAGCTTTACGGGCTTGACTTTTTGCCGATATGTACGGAGCAGTACGATCTGCTGATCCCCGACTACGCATGGGAAACGGAACAGGTGAAAAAACTGCTCGAGGTGCTTAAAAGCGACGAATTCAAAAACCGCTTGGCGGAGATGGGCGGATATACCGTCGAGTCTCCCGGAAGAGTGAGAAAGCATTACGAGGCAAAATAAATGAAGGACAGTTTCGGGCGTGAAATAAGCTATATGCGCGTTTCGGTCACCGACAGATGTAATCTCCGGTGCCGCTACTGTATGCCCGAAAAAGGCGTCGAACAAAAGAGTCACAGCAGTATTCTTTCCTTTGAGGAGATAGAGGAGATCGTATCGGCGGCCTCCGAAATAGGTATAAATAAAATAAGGCTTACGGGCGGAGAGCCGCTCGTAAGACGCGGGATAGTATCGCTCGTCAAAAAGCTGACGGCGATAAGCGGGATAAACGAAGTCGCCATGACGACAAACGGTATCCTTTTACCCGAAATGATAGATGATCTGAAAGACGCGGGCCTTTCGCGGATAAACATAAGCCTCGACACGCTCGA
>JAILLJ010000177.1 GCA_024693205.1 Clostridiales bacterium
CTTCGTTTTCGCCGGGATTATATATTTTACGTATCTCTCTCAGTTCAACAAGATGCGCCACGAGCCTCAGTCCTTTCGATCTATAAATAGATTTTAAGGGCTGAGGCTCAAAAAGTCAAGAAACGATTTGTAAATTTTTTATCTCTTCCCGATAAGCTGTTTCGTTATCTGGTCGCCGTAAACGGTGACTCCTGTTATCAGTATGCCCTGTATAACGGAGCTGACGGAAATACCGAGAAGCCCCAATGCTCCCGCGATCCCGAAAAAAAGCAGGATGAGCGGGATGAATCTGTCGGGAACTTTTTCGATCCCCTTGAAAACGGCGCCGATTATATAGAGCGCCGGAATAAGTATATATGCGTTTTTTACTACATGATCTACTGCGTCCATGCGTGACCTCCGTCCTTTGTGTTTTGTATTTTTTCGTTCGGCAGCTCGTGGATCTTCCGATGTATCGCCGTTCCCGTGCTGTTTCCTCCGAGGGAATGGTATTCGGAATAGACCTCGTCCGCGAGCCGCAGCTCTTCTATCGTGATATACCCTTTCGACGACGAATCCTTGTACATATAGTCGAGAAGAACCCGAAGGATCGTCTTAAGTCCGTCGATAATGGAGGAATATTCGTTGTCCCTCGCCCGTCGCTCCTCGGCGCGGATATCATAGAGCTTCTGCTGACGGCTGAAATACAGGCTGAGAAGCGTCGTCGAGACAGTAGCCGCCGCCGCGATGACGGCGATGATTATTTCCACAATATATTTTTCTTCCGTATTACCGACTCCTTTTTAAAGCCGTTAAGCCCGTTTTTCCTCATTATCGAAGGGTAGTCCTTATACGCCATGTCGAGATCGACCGCCGTTGACGTCCCGGGAAGGCGTCCCGAAGCGGAATACTGCCACATGCCGTATTTTCCCTTATACGTCGGCTTTTTCGCCCACTGCGCGAGCCAGATATCGTATCTTTGCGTCACGCTTTTTTCGAGGAAATTATTTAAAAAATCGAGGTTGGCATAGATCGAAACATAGTATCCCGCGTCCTCGACTGTTTCGCAAAAGGCTCTGACATTTTCGCTCAGCGCCTTTTTGCCGAGCTTTTTGTGGGCGTTTGTCTCGACGTCATAGACGACGGGGTATTCAAACTGCTTGCCCTTTATAAAGCCGAGCATGTTTTTTGCCTCCGCTTGTGCCTGCTGTACCGATGTGGCATAACTGAAAAGGTATGTGCCGACGTTTATGCCCGCCTTTTTCGCTTCCCTGTAATTCTCCTCGAATTTAGAATCGATCTGGTCGGGAAATCTGCCGTAGCCGCAGCGGATGATGGCGAAATCCTTCCCGTCGTTTTTAATTTTTTTCCAATCTATCGTTCCCTGATATTCGGAAACGTCTATACCGGTATATGTTTTCATATCATTTATCCTTTCAATGTTTCGCAGCTGAATTTGTAATAATCTCTGAGCTTGTTCGCCGTGTCGAGAAGCTCTCGCTTATGGTTGCCGAGCTCCGCGATAAGGCTTGTCAGGCGAAGCATCTCGTTTCTGTCGCCGTTTCTGACGGCGGCCTTCAGCCTGTCGCCGTTTTTATCTATAAGCTCTCCTATGAAATATGATCCCTCGACGTATTTTTCCGAGAGGTCCAAAAGTGATTCGCGTTCCATTTTTTATTTCTTCCTTTACTTTATTTTATTATTTATTTTCCGTAACCGTTCCATACGGAAAGACAGTTTACATAGGGCTTTTGCCGAAAGCACATATTCCCCCTTTCAAAAGATGATCCGCGCTGACGTCGAAATAAGATGAAAAAGCGATTATCTCCTTTGCGGTCGGCGCCCTGTCGCCGTTTTCGAGCGCCGAAAGGTCGGTTTCGCTTATGTCCATCGACGCGCAGAGAGCGGAAACCGATATGTTTTCGCTCTCGCGCAGTTTTTTTATTTTTTCTCCGAAAAGAAGCGGAGAGGAACGTCTTATTGCGTCGAGCATCACGGCTTCTCTCACCGCGAGCGGCAGGAAGGGGATGTTTTTAAGATCATACTGATACTCGACGACGTATTTGAGCCTTTCGCCTATCTTGCCGAGAGCGCGTCCGAGCGTCTTTCTGACCGACTGTGTGGAGACGTTCAGCTCCTCGGCTATGTCAAAAATCTTTTTGCCGCCGTAATAATATTTTTTGACCGCTGTTTTCTCCGTCTTTGTCAGGCAGGCGTCCATGGCGTCCCCGACAAGATAGGAGAGATCGACCGTCCGACGTCGACAGACAAAGTCCGAGAGGCTCTCCGCCTCCGATCTTTCCCAGTCGAAATAAGCCTTTTTCGCCATCGCAAGCTCGTCGGCGGTCGGGAATGTGTCTTCTGATATCATTTTTGTCTCCTTTGCTCTTTAATAGCGACACTATTATAATAGCAAACATATGTTCGTTTGTCAATAGTATTTCAAATATTTTTCAGAAAACACTTGACATTTTTAATAGAATAACTGATAATAGGCCTTGAAAGGGGGAGTCAGAATGAACTCTATCAAGGCGCTTCGTGAAAAGATGAATATGTCACAGGGCACGCTCGCAAAGCTTTGTAACGTACATCAGACGGCCGTCAGCCAATGGGAAACGGGACGGACAAGCCCCGATACCAAGCTTTTGCCGGTGATCGCCGGTATCTTTGGCGTTTCGGTGGACGAGGTGCTCGGCAACTCCCCCGACACAAAAACGTCGATACCCGTGCTCGGCTACGTCAAAGCGGGTATTCCCATCGAGGCCGTTCAGGATATCATCGACTATGAGGAGATACCGGAAAGCCTTGCGAAGCAGGGAGACTTTTTCGCGCTCAAGATAAAGGGCGACAGCATGTCTCCGCGGATCTGTCAGGACGACGTCGTGATCGTCCGTAAACAGAGCGACGTCGACAGCGGCGATATCGCCGTCGTAATGATTAACGGCACCGACGCAACGGTAAAAAAGGTAATAAAAAAAGGCTCAAGCCTTACGCTTGTGCCTTTTAATACGGATTATGAGCCTATGATGTTCGGCCCGGACGAGATCGTATCTCTTCCTGTCCAGATCGCGGGGAAAGTCGTCGAACTGCGCGGAAAATTTTAGGTCGGCAGGCTGAGCCTGCACGCAAGTCGAGAAGATAGGGCGATATAACAGGTGTGTTATGTGCCCGGTAGGAAAATTGATATATTTCAATGCACCGTTGAGCAAGCAGACAGGTCGGCAGCGCCGACAGTCAATTCGAGGCGGGCAGTGCCCGCTGACAATTCGGGCAGGCAGCGTGATCTTTCCTTTACGCTACCTGCCCGGTTCTTTTGTTTTTCAAGTTGTAGGGAACGCTGCCCTCGGCGTTCTATTGACGTTGATAAAACTTTCACGAGGAACACGGAGAGCCCTGTTTCCCCATCACTCTTACTTGACCGTGCCGAAAAATCTTTCGGTATACCGTTTTATTCGTCCGTTTGCGGCTTTAAGAAGTTCGAGGGAATCTTTATCGCCGAGATAGGCTTCCTTCATGAGCTGTCCCTCGGTGAAGCATAGCTCGTCATGATACGGGAAATATTCACGGAGAAGGAATATTGAATAT
>JAILLJ010000184.1 GCA_024693205.1 Clostridiales bacterium
ATCGCTCGTCAAAAAGCTGACGGCGATAAGCGGGATAAACGAAGTCGCCATGACGACAAACGGTATCCTTTTACCCGAAATGATAGATGATCTGAAAGACGCGGGCCTTTCGCGGATAAACATAAGCCTCGACACGCTCGATCCCGAAAAATACAGGACTGTAACACGGATGGGCGAACTGGGCGACGCGCTGAAGGGGATCAGGGCGGCTCTTGACAGCGGACTTCCGATAAAGATAAATACGGTTCTTATCGGAGGATTTAACGATGATGAGATACCTGATTTAGTCGCTCTAACGAAAAAATATCCGATCGAAATGCGGTTTATCGAGCTAATGCCGATGAGGGGACAGGTCTTCCCTAAGGATGCGTTTATATCCTGCGGCGAAGTTCTTAACGCCGTTCCGGAGCTTAAAAGAGAGGGAAGAAAAGGTAGCGCAACTGTTTATTCCCTTTCGGGAAGTGTCGGAAAAGTCGGACTTATCGGGCCTTTGAGCGATTCGTTCTGCGCGTCGTGCAACAGGATAAGGCTTACCGCCGACGGAAAGCTGAAGCCGTGTCTTCATTCGTCCGACGAAATAGATATTAACGGTCTTCACGGCGACGAGCTCACCGGGGCTTTAAAGGAAGCGATAATGAAAAAACCCGCCTGTCACGGCGAGCTTTCATTTAAAAACGAGTCGATGTCAAAAAGGAGCATGAACGCCATAGGCGGTTAATAGAGTTCTTTTTCAGTGACGCAGTTTGTTTTGATATCGGTCAAAAGCGTTTCGAGAACGGGGAACGCGTTTTTTCGCGTATCGCCGCCTATGAGTACGAGCATTATATCGTCGCCTATTTTGAGGTCGCCCTCGTTTATAAAGACGCGAAGATAATTTATCCCTTTTGCGCTTTTTGCTTTATTTACCGCTTCGTCGAGCTTTTCGCGGTCGTATGAGAGTATCATCCCTTTGACGGCCTTTGTGCTGTCGTCCTTCGCGATCGCTCTGACGACGCCGTTATGGATCAGATATATCCCGCTTTCGGGAGCGTTCATATCGCTTTTTGCTTCGCTTAAAAGCTCGGATATCGACGGAAATTTCATATTAACTTAACACCTTTCTTTCGGAGGGATTTTTATGGAGCTTACACATTTGGATAATAACGGCAATGCGCGCATGGTCGACGTCACCGATAAGGATATAACAAAGCGCGAAGCCGTCGCCGAAGGATATATATATCTTAATGAAGAGACGCTGTCGCTTATAAAGGGCGGAAAAATAAAAAAAGGCGACGTCTTTTCCGTAGCGAAGGTTGCGGGGATAATGGCGGCAAAGCGTACCTTTGAAACGATACCGATGTGCCATCCGCTTTTGCTGACGGGCGTCGACATGGAATTTGAGTGTTTTACTTCTCCCTGCCGCGTACAAATAACGTCAAAGGTCAGGTGCAGGGGAGAGACGGGCGTTGAAATGGAGGCGCTTAACGCCGTTTCCGTCGCCGCGCTGACTGTCTATGACATGTGCAAGGCCGTACAAAAGGATATGGAGATATCGGGGATACGCCTTGTTTCAAAAAGCGGAGGAAAAAGCGGAGATTATAAAGCCGACTAATTCCGTTTAATATTCTTTAATGTCCTTCGCCGTGAAGCATTTTTACGGCGTGGGGAAATGTATCTATGACCGCGCCGAGATTTTCCGTCGCCGCCTTGGGAGAACCGGGAAGATTTATTATGACAGTATCGCCCCTGATGCCCGCTTTCATCCGTGAGAGCATGGCGTTGGGGGTTATTTTAAGCGAATAAAAGAGCATGGCCTCGGGTATGAACGGCGCTTCCCTTTCGATTACGTCCATCGTCGCCTCCGGCGTAACGTCGCGCTTTGAAAAGCCCGTTCCGCCCGTCGTTAATACGATATCGGCGTGAAGCGCGTCGGAGCATTTTATGAGCTCCTTTTTTATTTCTTCTTTTTCATCGGGGACGACGGAGGCGTATATCACATCAAGCCCCTTTTCCGCTGAAAGACGCGCTACGGCGGGGCCGCTGAGATCCTCTTTTTCGCCGCGGGAGCAGCGGTCGCTGACTGTTATCACTGCTGTTTTTAACGCCATGATTATTACCTCATTTATCTACTGATAAGACTATGGTATCTTTTTTGCATTCTTCAGTTTCGCTTTTTCCGTCAAAAGCTGATGATATAACGGCAAAAGCCGCTTCGTCTTTAAGGACGCACGGCTTTTTTTCTTTTATAAGGGCGCAATCGTCGGGAAAGCATTTTTTAAGCGAGGTTATTTTGAGGATCGCGCAGCCGATAACTACGCTATCTCCGACCTTGAATCCGCCGTCGGGCACGCTGTCGACGACTATGTTGGGGATATATCTTCCCATGCAAAGTCCGTCCCCGTTTCCAAGGGACATAAAAGCTCTTTCCGAACAGACGGAGACCTGCTTTTCGCCGCCGGAATGAAAGTCGCCCTCTATCCCTTTTCCGACTTTAAGAACGAGACGATCGGTTTCCTCGGCGCGTCCTTTTTCGGGACAGATAAAAAGTCTTACCGCTTTCATCACTCTTCGTACTCCACGATAATAGCTTCCTTGCGGCATTTCGTCGCGCAAAGACCGCATTTGAAGCACTTTGTCTGGTCTATTTCAAACGGGCTTTTTATAACGCCCTTAGGCGCCTTTGCGTGGCATGCACGGGCGCAGAGCGAGCATCCGATACATTTTTCGGGGTCGATATAGACCTTCTTTATTTTTTTATGGTCGGGAGCGGGGTGAATGGCGTCGTTGGGGCAGATGTTTTCACATTGTCCGCAGCCGTAGCACTTTTCCGCGTCTATGACGTATTTTGTCTTTTCGCTGTTGACGGCCGTCGGGACGCCGAAAAGACAGATATAGGCGCATGCGCCGCAGCCGAGACATTTATTATCATCAATTAAAAAAGCCATGATTTAACCTCCGGACGCGGGCGACATTATCCATACCTCATCGCCGCTGTTGAGCTTTGCGTTCTTATGGGAACATTTTTCTCCGTTGATATAGACGATGGCGTCCTGCCATCTTATCGGGTCGGGCTTTTCGAGATCGGGGTCGCTTTTCTTGTTTTCTTCAAATTTTTTGTCGATCATGTCGTTAAGAACGGCAAAAATTTCGGACGCCTTCACGGCGTTTAGCTTTTCACTCGCGATATGTGTGTCGCTTCTGAAAACACCGAAGAGCTTTACTGTTATTTCAGCCATTTTTGAACGCCTCCTTTACGGCAGCATCGTATACTGAGCGGTCTATCTGTACTCCGAGAGTTTTGAGCCTGTGCCATGTCGGCACGCCGTTCTTCCAGCCTCTTGCGCGGTAATATGTCTTTTTGAGCTTTTCGAGAGGAACCTTAGTGCGCGGATCGGAAGGATCCTGCGGGACGTCGGTCAGACGTTTCGGGAGCTTATCGTCGCCCGCCTTCTGACCTAAGATTATATTTGCGATACGCTCCGTGTTGTAGCCGAACGCGCCCCAGGTGAGCATACTTGCCATAGTCGATTTTATTCCGGTGGCATATTTTACCGCGTATGACTGCGGAAGGAGCGGAATATTGATTTTTGCGACCTTAGTAAAGTGACTTAAGAGATTTATGACAGGCCCCACGTACGGGAAACACGCGAGTATCATTTTAGTCAGCCAGAAGTTGGGCTTGTCGATAAGGAATCCGGGCAAAACAGCGTAAGAAGTGAACATGCATTCGCCGCATGCCGAGACGGCCTCCATAAGGTTTTGGAACATGATCGCGAGCGCCGCCTTGCCGTGGGGAGTCAATGAATCTACGTCAAGTCCGAGACCCTCGACGACGACCATATAGCCTGCGTTGAGGTGACAGCCTCCGCGGTTGGATGTAGCGTAGCCGAGCCCCTGGCCTACGGCGTGTCTCGGCTCATATGCCGAAAGCTCCATGCCCTTTGATTGGATCGCAAATTCTTTTCCGCCGTAAAGGTCGCTCATCC
>JAILLJ010000186.1 GCA_024693205.1 Clostridiales bacterium
ATATTATTTTTCGTTCAAAAGCTTTGCGAGCTCATCCATAAAGGTGTTGATATCCTTGAACTGGCGGTAGACGGAGGCGAATCTTACATACGCGACCTCGTCGATGTCTTTTAATTTATCCATGGCAAGCTGACCGATACGGTCGCTCGTCACCTCGCGGTCCAAAGAATTCTGGAGCGTCGCCTCGATGTCGGAGACGGCGTTTTCAATGGTGTTCAGCGCAACGGGACGTTTTTCACATGCGCGGAGCATACCGTTGAACAGCTTTGAGCGGTCAAAGACCTCGCGTGACTTGTCTTTTTTAACGACTATTATCGGGACGCTCTCGATGATCTCATATGTAGTGAATCTCTTTCCGCAGCTCATGCATTCCCTGCGGCGTCTTATACGGGTCCCCTCGTCGGTGGGTCTGGAATCGATTACCTTGCTCTCTTCAAAAGCGCAATACGGACATTTCAATTGGCTCACCTCATCAATATATTGTGTATAAGCTTATTATATCATACTTTTTAAGGATTGCAAGGCTTATTTTGCCCTATATTTTTTTGCCTCAAATATTTTTGAAAGCTCATTATATGAATCGAAAAGCTCGCTTTCATCCTTAAAATTCCTTCGGTAAAGCTCGATCATGTAATTTCCGGCGTAGCCCGCTTTTTTCATTATATCGAAAAGCGCTCCGAAGTCAAAATCACCGCTGAGTGGCGGAAGGCAGTCTCTGTGTTTCGTATTGTCGCTTATATGGATGTTTACAATGTCTCCGGCAAACTCCTCGGCCAAAGAGAGGGGAGACAGACCGGAGCGGACAGCCTGCTTAATATCGAACGTCATTTTAAACAGGTCTCCGAGACCGTCCCTCATCTTTTTAAGGAAGACGTCCGACTGCGAGCGGAAGCGGACGACGTTTTCCTGGGTCAGGATAACGCCTGATCTTCTTCCCTCCTCGGCTATCATGCCGACCCTTTCTATATATTCTTCGCCCGAAATATGAAACGGCTCCTTTTCGCCGTGAAAAACGCAGATCGTCGCGCCGAGCCTGCCGCACGCCTCAAAAAAATACTTATAAAAATCAAGCGTGTCGAGGAAACGGCGGTAATATTCGCTGAAGGCGAGATATGATTCGCCGAATCCGAGGAAGGTGTGGACGGAGGATATCGTCATTTTGTATTCGTCTCTTATCGAAACGAGCTCGTCGAGCAGTTTTCCTTTAAGCTCCGACGACGTGTTGAAAAAGATCTCGGCTGTCCCTACGTTGTTTTCGGCGATTTTACGAAGAGACTTTTCCGTTTCGAGGGGATAGAAGCATGAGGTCGATATTCCTATTGACATTGTCGCGCTCCTTCCATATTTTTGAATTGAAAACGAAACAAAGCGGTGATAAAATCGGTACGGTGATGAAAATGAAGAAAAAAATATTTGATTACATATCCGATACGCTGAACGGCGCGGGCAAATACGCTAAAAGCATTTTAAAATACGGAATATATTTTTTGCTCACGCTCTCGGTTTTTTCGTTTACGCTCTATATAACGGCGGGCAGATGGTTCGACATGTATACGTCGCTCGACGTCGCGGAACAGCTGTTTTTATGTATCAGACCGTGCGCCGGTTTGATCGCGGCGGGAACGCTCCTTTTTGAATATCTTGAAAAAAACACGGCGGACGGCGACGCTTAAATATCGCCGATGACGGCTTCAAACAGCTTTACGCCGTCGTTTTCGACGGGTATTACCTTTACGCCGAGCTTTTTTTCAAGTTCATTAAGCGTAACGTCGTCAAGAAATATGTCTTCATCCCGCTTTAACGAGACGGCGGGGATGAGAAGCCTGTCGCCGAAATCCTTTCCCTCGAGCTGAGAAAGATAGTCCTTTCCGGTCAGAAGCCCCGATACGTTGACATATCCTCCGAAGAAAGTGTTTTTTATCGGTATCACGCTTATTGAAAGTCCTTCGGCCTTCTCCTTCGTTATATCGGTAAGCTCCTTTATAAGCGGATACGCCGCTTCGCCTGTCGCGAGAGTAACGGAGCCGCTGACGGTTTTAAGTCTTTTTTCGTTTTCGCCGAGAGCCGACATATATTCGCTTTTTAACAGCGCGCAAAGTCCGACGCCGTTTTCAAGCTGAGGATAGTCGCCGTAATAGTCGTCGTCGGGGATCTTTCTTTCGGCGATAAGGTAAAACTCATCCGCCGGGTAGGCGGTGCGCGGTATGCCGAGCAGCTCTCTTTTCATGTTGAACTGTTCTATTATATCTATGACTTCGCCCGCCTGCTGTTTTGTATAAGGCTTTAATTCAAAAAGGCCTTCGCGGTGGCCGGTCAGCCCCACGGGAACGGCGGCAATGCTTTGTACCGCGGGATAGAGATCGCCGAGCTCGTTAAGGCTGTATAAAAGCTCGTCCCCGTCGTTTATTCCGGGGCAAAGGACGAGCTGCGTGTTTAATTTTATACCTGCGTCGGCAAACTCCTTTAAATAGGAGAGACATTTGCCGGCGTTTTTGTTTTTCATCATCTTTACGCGAAGCTCGGGGTTCATCGTATGGACCGAGACGTTCACTGGACTTATGTGCATCTCCATTATCCTGTCGGCCTCATGGCGGGAAAGGTTGGTGAGAGTTATATAGTTGCCGAAAAGAAACGACAGGCGCGAGTCGTCGTCCTTGAAATACAGGCTTTCGCGCATACCCTTGGGGAGCTGATCGACGAAGCAGAAGATACATTTGTTGGCGCAGCGGCGCTGTTTATCCATAAGATACGTTTCAAATTCAAGCCCGATATCCTCGTATTCGTCCTTGCGGACGGTGAATTTTTTTATCTTTTGTTTTTCGGCGGATCTGACCTCAAGCGTAAGCTTTTTTTCGGAAATAAAAAAACCGTAATCGAGAACGTCGTTTATTTCGCGTCCGTTTACGGATATCAATACGTCCCCGCGTAAAATGTGTTTTTTACCGCAGGGTGAATTTTTATTTACTCCGGTAATAACTACAGCCGTCTTCGTCACCTCCCGCCGGACAGATGTAAAATGCTTTATAACAGCACAAGACAGAGGAAGGTCAATAAATCCTCCTCTGTCCTAAAACGACGTGTTGTTGATTTGTTAGATTAGTCTTCTTTGACGATAACCTGTCTGCCGTTATAATATCCGCACTCGGGACATACTCTGTGGGCTCTTTTGAGTTCGCCGCACTGCGAGCATTTTTCGAGGGTCGGAGCGCTGATCTTCCAGACGCTTGAACGTCTCTTATCACGTCTTGCCTTTGATACTCTCCTCTTCGGGACTGCCATTGTGAGCACCTCCTTAAACTGCCGTAAACCTTATCGGCGTTACTTTATTTATCCAAAAGCTGCGTAAGCGCCTCAAGACGCGGGTCTACAGGCTTTTTGCAACTGCATGGTCCTTCATTCAGGTTTTTACCGCAGGAAGGGCAAAGCCCTTTGCAGTCTTCCCTGCACAAAAACTTTGACGGCATGGAAAGAAAGATATCGTCTCTTATGAGATCGTCCGCCTCGAAGCTCAAACTTTCGATAAGTATAAGCTCGTCATTCGTCTCGTCGTTGAGCGTTGTAACGAGAACGTGTTCAAGAGGGACGATCATGCGCCTTGTTATCGGGGCCGCGCACCTGTCGCAATCGAGATACATTGTGAAAGCCGCGGAAGCCTTTAAAAGCACGATGCCCGCTTCGTTTTTGATCTCTCCCTTAACCGTAACGGGATCCTTGAAAGGGTAAAGGCTGTTAAAGCATTCGGATGAGAGATCAAGCGAATAATCGACGGGAATGGAATAGCCGATATTGTTGAACACGGGTTCAAGCTCAAAAACCATAAAAATCTTTCCTTAATAACGATTTGGCTTATGTAAAAAATCGTCATAAAACCGCGCAGGAAATATTATAGCTGTATGAGTTCGTTTTGTCAATAATATTTTTTTATAAAATCTTACAAAAATCAAAAATCGACTCGGGAAGCTCGGCTTTATCTGCCGAAACTGTAAATGTGAACGTCTTATTGGTGATCTCCGAAAGACTGTTGATGTTTTTCAAAAATGATGCGAGGGCGTCATAATCGCGTCCGCCTATCTTGAGGGTAGTGTCCACAAGCACGTCCGTGATGTCGTGGTCGCCGGCACAGATGCCGCTGAGAAATCCGTAAAACGCGTCGTATCCGTTTATCGAGAACTGATCGGTGTCGATGAGACGGACGCGGTAATTCACGTCATATGTGAGCTTAGCCTCTTTTTCGACGCAGACGACGTTGCCGTTGGAATTTTCCATTGCCTCGTTTACGAGCGCCACAAGGTGCTTTGTCTTGCCTGTTCCCTTGTGACCGATGATAAGATTGACCATATTTACCAAATCCTTTCGCTGCGCTCTACGCAGTCTTATTATTCCGAGAGCCTTTTCTCAAGTTCTGCTTTTCGATCCTCATAGCCGGGTTTGCCTAAGAGGGCGAACATGTTTTTCTTGTAGCTTTCTACGCCGGGCTGGTCAAAGGGATTTACGCCGAGGATATAGCCGGAAATCGCGCAGGCAAGCTCAAAGAAATAGATGAGATAGCCGGTATTGTATTCGTCGGCTTCCTCCGCCTCGATGACGATGCTCGGAGCGCCGCCGTCGGCGTGGGCAAGAACGGTGCCTTCAAACGCCTTTCTGTTGACGTATGAAAGCGTTTTGCCCGCGAGGAAGTTCAGACCGTCGAGGTTTTCGGGTTCGCTTTCAATATTTATATCGTATTTCGGCTTATTGAAAAGCACGACGGTTTCAAAAAGGATCCTTTCGCCCTCCTGGATATACTGACCAAGGGAGTGAAGATCTGTCGAAAAAACGGCGGAGGATGGATATATACCTTTTCCGTCTTTGCCCTCGCTTTCGCCGAAGAGCTGTTTGAACCACTCGCACATCAGCGTAAAGCATGGCTCGTATGCGACGCAAAGCTCGACCTTTTTGCCGCTTCTGTATAAAATATTTCTTATCGCCGCGTATTTATAGCAGTCGTTTTTGTTGAGGTCGGGATCGGAATACGCCTTCATCGCGTCACAGGCGCCCTTCATGAGAGCGTCGATATCTATTCCCGCGACGGCTATGGGAAGAAGTCCGACTGCGGTGAGGACGGAATAGCGTCCGCCGATATCGTCGGGCACGACGAATGTTTTGTAGCCCTCTCTGTCGGCAAGCTCTTTAAGCGTGCCTTTTTTCTTATCGGTCGTAACGAATATCCTCTCGGCGGCGCCTTTTTCGCCGTATTTCTTTATCAGCATCTCTCTGAATATCCTGAACGCCACGGCGGGTTCCGTCGTCGTTCCCGATTTTGAGATGACGTTTATCGAAAAGTCTTTGCCCTCACAGAGCGAGATAAGCTCCGCTGTCGCGGTCGAGCTTATCGTGTTGCCCGTAAAATAAATATCGGGCGTGTCTTTTTTAAGCGCGTTGTAGTTGTTTGACTTTACGAGCTCTATAACCGCTCTTGCGCCGAGATACGAGCCGCCGATGCCGATGACAAAAAGAATGTCGGAATGAGCCTTGATATCGGCAGCTGCTTTTTTTATTTTCTCAAACTCGGTTTTGTCGTAATTTTCGGGCAGAGTGAGCCAACCGAGGCGGTCGTTTCCCTCTCCTGTTCCGCTCCTTAAAACTTCATGGGCTTTTACGACCTCGGGAGCAATGGATCTCAGCGACTCTTCGTTTACGTCTTTACCTGCGTACCTGCTGCTGAATTTTAATGCCATATACAATCCTCCGTGCTGTCGGGAACCTTTTGATTTCCATAATTAAAATTTTACGTCTCTATTTTACCCCATTACGGATTGTATTTCAAGTAAAAACGGACAATATTTTTAATTCATTCATAACTATTGTGCAAAAACCTTCAAAAGTCGTTTAAAAATCACCCCAACGGTCAGCTTTTCGACGGCTTTCGGTGCGGTGAGACTGTATTCTCCGATGATGTTGTCGCCGCATTTCAGGGTGATATGTCCGAGCTTTTGCCCCTTTTCGACGGGAGCTTCGACGTCGACCGCTTCGGAAATATCCTGCGTGATGTTCTTTTCGTCTCCCTTTTTGATGAGCACGGGCTTTATCTCCGGCAGGACGGGAGTGATTTTTTCATCCACTCCCTTTATTACCTTGACGTCGGTTATCGGCTTTTTGTCGATCTCGGGCGTTATCGTCTTATAGTTCGCGAAGCCCCAGTTGAGCATCTTTTTCGCTCCCTCGAATCTGTCCGCGCTGCTCGGACTTCCCATGACGACCGCTATAAGATGTGTGTTGTCGCGCTCCGCCGTCGCGGAGATACAACAGCCAGCTTTATTCGTTGTTCCGGTCTTAAGCCCGGTCGTGCCCTTGTAAAAGCGCACGAGTTTGTTGGTGTTGACAAGCTCGGTGTCGCCGCCGCGGAGCGAATCCATCCATACGGTCGTATAATTCATGATGAACTTGTGCTTTAAAAGCTCGCGCGACATCAGCGCGACGTCGTAAGCCGAGGTCAGATGCTCCGTCGTGTCGTCGTCGAGACCGGTACAGTTGACGAAATATGTGTCGTTCATTGAAAGCTCCTTCGCTTTGTCGTTCATCATGTCGACAAACGCCTCGCTGCTGCCTGCGATATGTTCGCCGAGAGCCGTGCAGGCGTCGTTCGCGCTGTATATGGCGGTAGCCTTCAACAGCTCGTCTGCCGTCATTGTCTCGCCTTCGCGCAGCCAGATCTGCGAGCCGCCCTTGGATGCGGCGTTAGTGCCTGCCGTCACCTTGTCGGTGAGGCGGAGAGTGCCGTTGTCGATCGCCTCGGCTATCAGAAGCATCGACATTATCTTTGTGACGGACGCGGGATAAAGCTTTTCGTGCTCGTTCATCGCCATCAGCGTTTCTCCCGTCCCGCTGTCCATGAGCACAGCCGCCCTTGCGTTCACCTCGACGGGCATCGAGCCGTCGTCGGCCGATATTGACGTCGGCCTTTACGCTGTCGGAAAGCTTGATCCCGTCCTCGTAAAATACGTCCGCGCAAAACGCCCGAGCGGTAGACAGACAGGACGTCATAAACACAAAAAGAAGAAAAAGTGAGGGTTTGATTTTTATTGATTTCATATTATCGCCTCCGTTTTATTTATACATATAAATATGCAGAACGAAACGTACAAATGACGGGGACGATATTTTCAGAATATTTGTATTGCAATTTACAATACTATGTAGTACAATATTGATGAAAGGTGGTGCTTTTCATGAAAGACGCAACTGTAAGCGCTCGTGTTGAATACAGCGTAAAGAACGAAGC
>JAILLJ010000066.1 GCA_024693205.1 Clostridiales bacterium
CATCTCTTCGCTCTTTAAATTCCGAGCCGCCATAAGGGAGACGGCGTTTTTGCTGAGCGTCGTATATTTCAGGAATTTATTTTGATCTCTTCTCATTATCCCGATACCGTATTCACGGCTCAGAACGTAGTTTTTGTTGACGTCCTGCAGGTTGAACTTTCCGGAGCAGTTGGCGACTATACATACGGGAAATTCAAGTCCCTTGCTACGGTGTATCGTCATCACTCTTACGACGTCCGCCGCGTCCGAAAGAGGCGAAACGGAGTCCACGTCCTCCTTTGCTTCGCCGAGCTTATCTATAAAGCGGATAAAACCCGAAAGACCGATGTAGCCGGCGTTTTCGTATTTTACCGCAAGCTCACGGAATTTAAGAAGATTTGCCCTTCTTCTTTCTCCCGACTTCATGGCGCCCGCTATTGCGAGATATCCCGTGTCGCTCAAAAGCCTTCTTACAAGCTCACCCGCCGAAAGCATTGCGGATACGCGCCTGTATCCCCTTATCCTTTCGACAAACCGACGGCATTTTTCGTCCTTTTCGGAATACGAAAGAACGCAGGAATAAAAATTGGTTTTTTTGCCGCCGGAAAGTCTAATTTCCGCAAGCTCGTCCGGAGTAAAACCGAACGACGGCGACAGCATGACAGCCGTCAGCGGAACATCCTGCGCCGGATTATCTATCACCCGAAGCAGCGACAGCATAAAGCTTATCTCAGGCGTTCCGAAAAAGCCGCCGGATGTGTCGGCGTATGCGGGCACTCCGCATTTCAAAAGCGTCTCGGTGATCTCTGCCATCCTGTCTTTTCCCGAACGAATTAAAACGCAAAAGTCCTTGTATGACGCCTTGACCTCTTTATCGCCCTTTTTGACCGTAAAGCCGCTTGAGATCATTTTTCTTATAAGCTGTGCGATATATTCAGCCTCGACGCGTATTTTATCCTTTTTTTCTCCCTCTCCGACCTCGAGCAGATGTATCTCGGCGTCGGCTTCTTCCTTTTCGCTGTAAGACGCTCCGCAGATAAGCTCCTCGCCGTCCCTGTAATTTACGCCGCCGACGCTCTCGCTCATGACGGTATTAAAGATAAAGTTTACCGCCTGCGTCACTCCCAAACGGCTCCTGAAATTCTTTCCGAGCGTTATATATCCGGGATAGTTCCCGTCGGTATATCTCGGCATCGAAGATTTTTTTTCGAGGAAGACCTCGGGCATCGCCTGTCTGAAGCCGTATATGCTCTGTTTGACATCTCCGACCATAAAGAGGTTTTTGCCGTCCTTTGACAGCGCCCTGAACAGCATATCCTGCGCCTCGTTTATGTCCTGAAATTCGTCGACGAGTATCTCTGTAAATCTTCCCGAAAGCTCCTTCGCGATGTCTGTCTGTCTTATTTCTCCGTCCTCTCCCCGATCTATTAAAAGCTTTAAGGCGAACGCGCTTATATCCGAAAAGTCATAGGCGTTTGCCTCGGTCTTAAGCTCGAGCAGTCTCTTACGGAACATCAGAACGGTATCGGACAGCTTTTTTACTATCGGAGCAGCATACGCCATGTCCTCCGCGTTTTCGGGACTTCCGACGCACATGAGCGGGACCATCTTTTCTTTTATTATCTTTTTCATCTTGTCCCTGGCACCCGAGACCTTGTCCTTTATCGGAGAATATTGATCGCCCTTTATGCTGCCGAAGCGCTTATATGAGATCGACATGAAGGCGTCCCTTATACCGTCCCATGTTTTTTCGTCGAGCGCTTTTAAAAGACCGTCGTACAGGCTGATATCGTCGTTAAGCGCCGGGCCATATGCCTTTTGTACCGCTTCGTCCAAAGCCGCTCTTTCTATCAGCTCGCTCGTCGTTTCCTTACAGTGTTCTACAGCTTCCCTTACGCACGAAACGATCACTTTTCCCCATACCGTCTCCTTTGCGTCCGCGCACGTCTCGCAAAACGGCTTTGAAAGGCCAGATAGCCATTCATCCGGGAACGGGTACGCGTCCGCCCAGTCGCTTAATTTGAATATGGTCTCGACAAGCTCCCTGTCGTCCCTGCCGACGAAAAACAGCTCCACAAGGTCGGTAAATTCGGGAGAATTTTCCTCATAAAGCGCTTCCAATGTGTCGGCCGCCGCTTCTTCCTTCATTATCGCCTTTTCGCCGCTGTCAAGTATCTTATAGTCGGGATCAATGGAAAGCTTGTGGAAATTTTCTCTTACGAGCTCTCCGCAAAAGCTGTCTATCGTGCATATCTTGGCGAACGGCAAAAGCATCTGTTGGCGGAGAAGATATCGGTTGTCGGGCTCAAGCCTTATTTTTTCGGCGAGCGCGTTTGAGATCCTCTCTCTCATCTGGGCTGTCGCCGCGTTCGTAAACGTGACTATAAGAAGGCTGTCAGCCGCGCATTCATTTTCACTGTCGGTCAGGCGGGCGATAACTCTTTCGACAAGCACCGCCGTCTTTCCGCTTCCCGCCGCGGCGCTGACGAGCACCGTGCCGTTTCTTGAAGAGATCGCCTGCTCCTGTTCACGCGTCCACATTCCCGTCAGCCTCCCCGTCAAGTATTTCCAAACAATCGCCGTAATTCATATCCGAAAGCTTTCTCGTTCGCGACCCGTTTTCAAAGCCGCAAACGCCCCTGTAATCGCAGTAGTCGCATGTCTTGTCGTAGTTCTTTCCCCTGACGGGCACCGCCTCTATCTTTCCGTTTCCGAGGCTCTCCGCCATTTTGAGCATTATATCATCCGTCTTATCCTTGAGGCGTTTAAGCTGTTTTAACGAGATCACTGACTTTGCGGCCTTGCCCGTTTTATCTATTTCCGCCGGTATGAATATTCCCTTTCCGCTCGGATCCATCGCCATGATGACGAACGTGTCGTCGAGCACTATGCCGCTCATTTTGAATTTCTTTAAGGCTTCTTTCACTTTTTTATCGTCGCTGTCGCTTCTTTCGACCTTTTGTACCGGAGCGCGAACGGGCATATACAGCACTCCCGCAGGAGTGACCTCGCCGTATCTCTCCTCACCGTTTTCCCATATGGCGAAAAGATATATCAGCATCTGCATATTAAGTCCGTCAAAGACGTCGGAAAGATCAAAATTCTTTATGCCCGATTTATAGTCTATTACGCGGATATATGTTTTGTCGTCGACTGTCAGCTTATCGACACGGTCGATAAACCCGCTCGCGATGACCTTTTTGCCGTCCCTGCCCGTCACCTCATACGGTCTTATATCGCCGTCGGAGGCGATTTTCAGCTCAAAATCGACGGGAACGAAGCTGCACTCTTTAAACTCCGCGGCGAGCCGCGACACTATCTCGCTGATAGTTTTTACGAGCCGCTCATAGAGGTATTTAAAGCGCTTCGTCTTGTCCTCCTCTCCGCCGAGTTTATCTATAAGAAATTCGTCGAGGATCTTTTTGACGTTCTCGCGGATATCGTTATACGACATCGAAAGAAGACCGTCCTTGCCGTATTTTCTCAGGATCGTTTCGAGGACAAAATGTATCTCCGTTCCCTGGATGCTCGGATCGAATTCCGCCCTGACGCGGGGCTTTGCCATTATACCGTACTTGCAAAAATACGCGAACGGACATTTATAATAGCTCTCTATCCTCGATGCAGATATCCTCATCGTCCTGCCGAAGAGCTTTTCTGCGATCTTCTTGTCATCTATCGAAAAGTCCTTGTCCGAAGCCGCTCTTTCGAGCGCGTCAAATCTTCCCCCGTAAAGTCCGTTGTCTTCAAACCAGCTTCTCAGCGTTTCATAAAGCTCTCCGCCGTCGCGCCTGTTAAGACACGCCTGTTCAAACGCCGGCTCAAGTCCCTCGGGAAGCTCCGTCTCGAACATGAGAACGGTATCCTTCCTTACGCAGGACGGGAACATCCTTTTTATCTGAGAAACAAATTCCGACTGTCCTATCGCCGCGCCGCTCCCGCTCGTCGCGGAATACGAGATAAAAAGCTTGTCGCTCACACAGCAGAGCGTTTTATAAACGAGAAATCGCTCCGCCATGACTCTTGACTCTCCGGAATCATAGAGAGTAAGTCCTATCTCGCGCAGAGTCTTTCTGTCGTTGTCGCTGAGTATACCCTTCATCACGGGATTTTTCGGGAATACGCCGTCGTTCGCCCCGACGACAAATACTGCCTTGGGCGACGACGTTATCATCCTGTCGGCGTTTCCGACGGCGATCTCGTCAAGCCCCTGCGGGATATTGCCGAGGGACTTTGTCGAAATGATGATATCAAATATCTCCCTGTATCTTTCGGGCGATACGGGAACATCTTCAAGTATTTTATCCGTCATGTCGAGTATGCCGATAAGCATGTCCCACATGCGCCCCTGTTCGAGCGCGAGCATCTGTTCGCCCGAATCAAAGAGGGCGCGCGCAAGCTCCCCGAGACGCGAAGTGACGTCGTTTTCCCGGAGCATTTCATATACAGCCCTCGATTTTTCGCTTCCCGACGAGTCCTTGAAAGCTTCTCTCAGCTTATTCAGCGGCAAGACCGCCCTCTTGCGGATATCGTTTATAACAGCTAATTTTTCTATGTCATCCGCCGTCATATCTTCGCCGAAGCCGCGCGGATTTCCTTTCCAGTCGGAAAGCCATCTGTCGCCGCCTATATTCCACATAAGCGCGTAATTTTCAAGCTCCGATATCTCTTCTTCCCCTATATCCGTAAGTCCCGTCTTTAAAAATCTCAGCACCCTGTCGCATGAAAATCCGCGCGACGCTGTCTCAATAGCGGCGCGTACGAAGACTATCAGCGGCTGGGTTATGATCGGCTGTCGCTTGTCCTCAAAGACAGGTATCCCGCATTTTTCAAACGCGGATCTCAGATCGTCGTCATAGTCGCCGGCGTTTCGCTCGATCACGGCGATATCCCTGCACCTGTATTCGCCGCTCCGAAGGAGCTTTTTGATCTCCGACGCGACGTAGGCGCATTCCTCGTATTTATCTCTCGCGGCGCAAACGGTTATGTCCGAAGCGTCGCCCATAAATACGTTTTGCTCCGACGAGTAAAGCTCCCTTTCGAGAAAGCGAAGCGCGCTGCTGTTTCTCCCTCTCCCGTCGTCCTCGGCGACAAACGGCACCGATACCGGAACGCCTGTCTTTTTTGCCGCGGCTATGAGGCTCGAGGACGTTTCTCTTACATGTCCGAAGGCGTCGCCGCCCTCCTCTTTTTCGTATATGCAGTCGGTACAGAGCGTGATATACGTCTCGTCCGCCTGCTTCATAATTTTTTCGATGACCTTTTGCTCCTGCGCCGTAAAGCCGTCGAAGGCGTCAAACGCAACGGTCTTTCCCTTAAAATAATTATTTTCGGAAAGATGATCGTAAAGCTCAGTCAAAAGATTTCTGTCGTCGTCAAAGCTTAACGCGGTAAGCGTATCGTATGTCTCGGCGATAAGCGATATCTCCTGAAGCTTACTTTTTAAAAGGCAGTCGTCGAGCGTTCCCGCCGCCTTCAACAGCTCATTCGGCGCGACGCCGCAGCTTTTAAGCTCGTCCGAAAGCTTCAGAAGCTCGCCCACGACAGATATGCTCCGGCTGTGCGACTTGTATATTTCGAGCTTTTCCGCGACGCTTTCGAGCGCGAGACTCATGATGACCGCCCTGCCGCCGTCGTCAAGTCCCGTTCTTTTTTCACGTCCGGGGCCGTAAAGCACATTTTCCGCAAGGCGCGTAAAGCTCAGTATCTCTATTTTATCCGCGTCGCGCGGGCCTAAAAGCGACAGCATCGACCTTTCGGCGCTGAACGACGACTGCTCCGGCACGATGAGCATGACGCCGCTTTTGCCCTCGCTTACCGTCGTCTTTATTATATTTTCGAGATAGGCGCTTTTTCCCGTTCTCATCCTGCCGATAATGAAATTAAGCATTTAAACACCTCTTAGATCGTAAAGGGAATCCCTAAACAAAAGGGTTGTCCCTGACACTCGGTCGTGAGACAACCCGTTATAGATAAGCTTTATTTTAAAATATCAGACTGCTTCCGCTTCTTTTTCTTCCGACGCCTTTTCGGCGGCTTCGGAGGCTTCTTTTTCAGCCGCTTCAGCTGCTTGCTTCTCGGCGTTTATCCTCGCCATCTCCGCTCTTATTTCGGAGATAGGCGTATCGTTCTCTATCATCTCGAAATATCTTTCGGAAGGTATACCGCCGATGAACGTCTCTTTATACTTGACGGGGACATTCTGTTTGAATATCAGAGCGTTTATGACGACACAGCCGCAGAGAAGCAGGATATATATGATGCTTCCGAACGCAAGTCCGCCGCCTACGACGGAGGGCAAAGCCGTGGATATGTTCTTTATGAAAAGAATATATGTAAAGCACGGTACAGCCGCGAAGATCAGCGCAAGGAAATTAAGAGTAAAGTTTCTCGATCTTCCCCTCTTTGACGCCGAGAGGAACAGAAGTACAAGATGGATGAACACCATCAGGAGCGAAAGCACCGTAAACACCAGCGACAAAGCGAACAGGATAAACGACTTTCCGAGGATCGGCGACGAGAAAAGATCGAAAAGCGAATCGAAGTCGACGCCCGAAAGGACGTTGTATACGGTAAGCAGGCTGACCTTTACGTTTTCGGAGATAAACGGCGCGTTGAAGCTTATCTTGGCGATAGGCAAAAACAGCGCGGCTATCGGCAAAACGCTCATTATTATCCTTACTATCGAGAGCTTTGAGCCTGCGTACGCGGATTTAAGCCTGTCGAGCCTCTTTTGAAACACAGCGTGCTCCGCTTCGGCTTTATCGGCGTCGAGTTGAAGTCTCTCCTCAAGGCCGTAATAAACGAGATTAACCCCGCAGTGCGGACAATTCGGCTTCCAGTCGAATATCCGTAATTTACCTCCGCATTTGGGACAAACTGATACCATTCTTATTCCTCCGTTTAAAGGCATTAAAAAGCTTCAATGTAACATCTAAAATTTTAACATATTAAATCATCAAATGCAAGGTATTTTTGTATAAAATATATTTCCTTTGATAGATTTTTTTGCTGCTCTTACAATATAAATCCGCCGTCGACGCAAAGCACCTGTCCCGTGATAAAATCCGAGGACGGCGACGCAAAAAAGAGTATCGCCTCGGCGACGTCACGGGGAGTTCCTATCCTTGAAAGCGGAGTGTCGTTTATAAGAGCATCCATGTCTTCTTTAGTGAGATTTTTATTCATCTCTGTATCTATAACGCCGGGAGCGACGCAGTTCACCTGTATTCCAGACGGGCCGAGCTCCTTTGCGAGCGCCTTTGTTAAGCCTATCACGGCGGCCTTTGATGACGAATAAAGCGCCTCGCAGGACGCGCCCGCCACTCCCCACATCGAGGATATGTTGATTATCTTTCCGCTTTTTTTATGTACCATATAAGGTATCGCGGCGCGGCAGCAGTTGACCGTTCCGCCGATATTCACGCCGAAGATGTTTTTAAAGTCTCCGTCCGTGGTGTCGGTAAAAAGCTTTTGATGAGCGACGCCGGCGTTATTGACAAGCACGTCAACGCCTCCGAACCGCTCCGTGACATCGCCGAAAAGCCTGTCCGCCTCCGATTTTTCGGATATATCGGCCATAAAGGCACACGCGTCTGTGCCTTGCTTTAAAAGCCGGTCTGTCAGCGCGTATGCCTTTTCGTAACTTTTATTGTAGTGGACGGCTATATTAAAATCCGATCTCGCCAAAAGCTCTGCCGCGGCGGAGCCTATTCCACCCGACGCGCCCGTAATGAGCGCTGTCTTTTTGCATGAATTCATTATGCGTCTACCATGCTTTCGATTTTCTTTCTGATCTCTTCGATAGTCGTCTTCTTGTATGACGACGGGATAGTGAAAGCATCCTTATCCGTAACTCCCTTTACAAGAGTGACCTTCATGTCGACGACCACATTTCCGTATTCATCGGTGCTTATCATTCTCTGAAGTCCGCTGCCGTTGAAATAGAACTTGATCTGTCCGCCGCCATCAGGATCGGTATACGTTTCGCAGACCATGCCGTTCGAGCTCGTATATCCGCCGTAACCCATGGTGTCGATGCCGGTGAACATATCCTGGAGCGAATCCTCCATGTCGCCGATATCCTGATAATCGTTGAGCTCGCTCTTGTCGATCTCGGCGTACTGCTTAAGAGCGGAGAAGGAGATCAGAAACTTTCCGTTTTTATTATAGAGCGTTATCTTTCCGAGAACGGCTATTTCATCGGATTCGATGGAAAGCGCCGACTGCGTTCCGCTTGTATATCTTGTAAGATTTACCGAGATTCCCTCATTGGTCATCGTGCCCTTAAGGGTGTATGAGCCGCTGTTCAGAATGTTTTTGATGTACTTATCGACATATGTCGTTGAAGGCTTATGCTGCGTCGGGACGACCTTGGTGGTCTCCTGTTTTGCCGTAGTCGTCGTATTGTTTCCGCCCGAGGTCGTACCGTTGCCCGAACCCGAGCCGTTACCCGAGCCTGCGCCGCCTGTGGGATTGAGGTTGATGCCCGAGCTGCCGCCGGATGATTTGCCGCCCGAGGAGCTGCCGCCGTTTGACGAAGAATTATTCGCCGTCGTTCCGGTAGCCGTATCGGACGATTTCGCCGTTGTCGCCGCAGCTTTCGTCGTCGTAGTCAGACCGTTTTTAGCCGTCGTTCCGGGCACAATACCTCTGCGGACAGTCGCTTTTTCGCCCGATTTTGTCGTATCGGCGCTTATTCCGAGCGTCGTGGGAACGTCCTTTGATTTCGATGAAGCTTTCGTCGAGGTGGTCTTTGACGCGGCCGAGCTTGACGATGTATCCTTGAGCGTTATCGGCGTTCTCTTTGTCGTTGTCATCGTTGTCTTTGCGGCCTTTGTGGTGTTTTCGACCGGAGGCGCTGTAACGAACGGGACCTCTTCCGCCTCGCCTAAGGTGATATACTGGATGCCGTTATCGTTTACTACTACGACATAACCGTTATCCACGAACTTCTTTGTGATCTTCTGTCTCTGCTCTTCGGTGAGGGACGCAAAATCTCCGTCCCAGTCTTCACCGACAGCTTCGTTTATCATTGCGTTTTCTTCGGCTACGGAGGGCATGAACGTAACTCCCGTGTCCGTAACGACCGCATCAAAGCCCTTATCGCTCAAGGCTTTTTTTATAAGGGCCTTTTCCGCCGAGGAGAGAGAAGCATAGTCGCCGTCCCAGGCGTCGTCGCCAATAGCTTCCTTAACGATCGCGGTAAGCTCTTCGTCGCTCGGTTTTTCCGGCTCGGAAGGCGCGGTGGTATCGGTCGCTTCGGCAGCGGTCGTATCGACTGTTTCCTGACTGAGCTCAGTTACGTCGACGGGGATCGCCGTGGAGTCAACATCATCCTCGCCCTTACCCTTACAAGCGTAGAGCGCCATCGTTATGACCGTTATTGCCATGACAAGAGCTATTGCTCTTTTAATGCCTTTATTCATATTACCGATCTCCTTTTATTTGAATTTTATTTTACTTCAAGAGCGTCTATTATCACCGTAAACGGTTCGAGCTGGCTGTATTCTACCTGTTTATATGTATCGGGTATATTCAGCATCGACTGATCCGCTCCGTTTTTGACCTCAAACGATATCTTTGACTGCGAGCCCTCCGGTTCGACATAAGCGAGGTCGCCGCTCTTGAACCAGAGATTTATCGTCTTTCCGCTTTTATCCTTATATGCTTCTTTTGTATAAAGCCCCGAATTATCAAGCTTTATCTCGTTGTTCTGGTATGAAAGTCCGCCGAAATCGTATCCAAGACTGCTTTCAAAATCGTTTTTAAGCTTTTTGTATTGGTCGTCGCTGAGCTCTGCATACATGTTATTGGCGACAAGATAATATTTTCCGTCCTTATTTATGACGCGGCACTCGAATTTTTCGTTGGGCATCGACATCACATACGCCGTATCGGAGCCGGACTTGACCTTTATCATTTTATCCGCCTCATCCTCGGTGACTCCCGCCTTTACCGTATAGTTGCCGCCGCTTAACGTCGACGTCACGTTTTTAAGATTGCTCGATGATTTTGCAGGCGCGCTTGTCGTCGTCTCCTTTTTGGTCGTCGTCTCCTTTTTGGTCGTCGTCTGAGCAGTCGTCTCCTGCGCGCTTGTCGGCTCGGTCTCGGTCACAGGAGGAGGAGCCGTCGTAGTCGTATCGGGAGCCTTTGTCGTTTTAACGACGCCGACCGGCTTTTGATGAACCGTCGTCGCCGCCGTCGTCGGAGCTGTCAAAGCCGGCGCTGTCGTCGACGTTGTCGGAGCGGTCGTCGGCATGACGTCTGTCTCCGAGCTTTCGGTCCTATCCTTCATTGTCGCAAAAATGTCCTTTACGGGACTTTGTTCGCGCTCAAGCGAAAGACTTTCGGCCGCCGAGGCAGCCAGAGCCTCCTCGTCTTTTTTCATTTTGTTCATCATCAGAACGCAGAAGACTGTTCCCGCCGCAACTATCGCCGCCGCAACAATTATTACCAGAATATTTTTTTTCATTTTAAACACCCGTTGACCTTCGGTCAAAGCCGCCCTTTCCTTTATTTTTCACGTTAAATCCAACTTCCCCGTCATTTCAGCAGTACCTTTGCCGCGTCGTCGGTATAGGTATAGCCGTCGGGGATACCGATCTTGCTCTCGTCGACCTCGGGAGAAACGCTGTAGCTTCGTTTTTCCTCGACGCCGCTCTTGCCGGTGAAGGCTATCATTTCAAGGGCGTTGTCCCTGAAATAATATTTGGAGACCGATCCGTCCTTTGACGAGACGTATTTTTCGACCGTATAAGCCTTTCCGTTTACCGTCTCTTCATACGTATCTTCAAGCACGAGATTTTCAAACTCGAGATCATAGTCGTTCACTGTCTCAAGCTGTTTCTTGAATTCCTCGTAGGAGACCTCGGTATATCTCTCTGTCTTCGGCGAGGCAAGATAACACTTTCCGTCCTTGCTTATAAGCGACATTGAGAGAAGACCCTGCATATCCATGCTCTGAATTGTGTTTTCGCCGGAAACGATCGCGAAATAGTCGATGGTAAATCCTCCGGACGAAACGTTCATTGTCATCGTATAATGCTTCGTCTTCATGACGTCGATGACATATTTCCGAAGATGTTCGCCCCAAGCGTCTTCGTGAGCATCCTTTGCCGCCTCCTGTTCGGACGCCCCATTGTCCTTCGGCGCGGCAGCAGCAGCTGTCGTCGTTTCATCCTTTAAGGACGAAGCTTCGGTCTCTTTTTCCGTGACCGTTTCATCAGTCACGTCGTCCGTCGTAAACGCTTCATTTGACGACGGCTCGACATTTAAGTCGGTCGTCTTTTCTTCTTCGCCCTCTTTGCCACAGGAAAACAGCGTAAACGCAATAATAAACGCCGTCAACACGGCAAACAGCTTTTTCAATCTTTTCTTGCCTCCGTTCGCGGTCCCGTCCGTCGGACACATTTTATCACAACCGTGACAGCGTGTAAACAGGAAAATAAGCACCGGAAAAATTTACATATCCCGTTTATACCGTAATCAGTTTATCACAAACCGAGCTTCAATTCAAGTGACCGAGGCGCCTCAATTGTTACTTTTCTATTACATTTGTGTAAAAATACTTATGGTTAAAACATATTCGCCGAAAAGAAGCGTACTTTCGCTTAAAACCTCGTCGCCTATGGGCTTTGAAATATCGGAAATTCCCCTGCCCGAAAGCTTTACGGCGCTCTCATGTTTTGTCCATACAGTAAAAAAGGCTCTTTTCTTTTCGTATTCGTTTTGAAACGAGCCTATGTATTCCTTTTCGTCTTTTGAAAAAAATCTTTTCGCTATCCTTTCGGCATTAACGTCCCTTATCCTCTCGACGTCGACTCCGACTTCGCTGTCAGAGACGGCGCAGACGCAGACGTCTCCCGAATGGCTTACGCTGAAAAAGTATTTTTCTCCGCTCCTGCCTTCGGGAAAGGGCTTTCCCTTTTCGCCGTAACCTATTTTTATTTCGCTCATTTTAAGCCCGAACGTCTTATTTAACGCGTAAAGCGAAAGCACATTGCCGACGAGAGATATATAAGCCTGATCCCTGTTTTTTGCGTCCGAATACCGTTTTTTATGCTTTTCGTCGGCGGCGGAAAGAAATACGGCGGAATATTTTTCCTCCGTGTCCCTCGGTACCCTTACTGCAAAAACAATCGGTTTCATTCTTATTCTCCAAAATCTTAATATATCGGCAAACTTTATTTGACAAACCGCAAGATATTTGATATATATATGGTAATAAAACTAACGGAGGTAATAACATGGTATTGGCGGCAGTCGGTAAAAACGGCACGGGCAAGGACTTCTTCCTTGAATATATCGCAAAAAAATATGATCTCCCGATGGTGTCTATCGGCGACATCGTGAGAGAGCTTGCAACAAATGACGGGCTTGAACTCACCCGTGACAATCTTCACAAAACGTCCCAAAAATACATGGGCCTTTACGGTCAGACATTCTTCCCGGAGCAGATAGTCAAAAAAATAAAGGACTCCGGCGCTCCCGTTTTCCTCGTTTCGGGTATCCGTCCGCTCTCGGACGTTCAGTATCTTAAAGAGTCCTTCGGCAAGGACTTTATCCTTGTCGATATAGTTATTTCCGACGACGACGTAAGATATTCAAGAATGATCGCAAGAGGCTCCGCGAGAGACGGAAAATCCGTCGAAATGCTTAAAGAGATGGACGCCGACGAGGAAAAGATCTTCCATACGTCCGAAACCGAAAAGCTGGCGGACTATACGATCAAAAACGACGGCGGCGTCGAGGATTTTTATTCGGCGATCGACGCGTTTTATGCCGGGCTTACGAAATAATTTTTATCTGTAAAAGATAATTTCTCCTCCCTTTAACGGGAGGAGTTTTTTATCTTTTTATTGTTTCGTATCAGCCGTCGATGCTGTCTCCCATGTCGAGCTTTATCTCGGAATCGTCGACATAATATCCCTCGCTCGTCGCGGCGTCGTCACCCTTGCCCTTGCATGAAGTAAAGAGACAGAGCAAAACGACGGCTAAAAGTAAAACGGCAATTATCTTTTTCATTTTATATCTCTCCTCAGTCATATAAAAAATCTTCTACGTTGAAATCACCGTCGTCGTCCGGATCGTCATAGGAATCCCTCGGCACTATCGGAAGCTTTTCGTAAACCTCGACCTTTGCGCCCCTCATCCATAATGACGGCGTTATCCTTAACGCATATCCGTACCCGTTATCGGTCATCCATTCGTGCATCGGCGCCTCCGGCAATCCGAACGCGGCAAGAACGGTCGCCATAACTCCGCCGTGGGTCACCATTCCCGCCCTTAAAGTTCCCGTTTTCATCATACCCTCGACTATCATTCCGAAGCAGGCGCAGACCCTCTTTTGAAACTTTTCGTTGCTCTCGCCGAACGGAGCGTCAACGCCCTCTTCGCCCGCAAGCCACGACGGGAACACGGGATGATCGCTCAGCTCCTCGGCTGTTTTTCCCTCAAACTCACCGAAATCGTATTCGATAAGCCCGTCCATTTTGATCGTCTTAACGCCCGGGAAAACGATCTCCGCCGTTTCGGTGCATCTTTTGAGCGGGCTTGAAAAAACTATCTCAGGCTCCGGGTATTCAAATTCCTCCCTGAGCTTTTCGAGTTCTTCCCTTCCGTCGCCGCTGAGCGTAATATCGGTATGGCCGATATATTTCCCGTCGAAGGCGGGATCGGTCCTGCCGTTTCTGATAAGATATATCAAGTATGATTTCATATTAACTCCAAAAAGAAACTGAAAATTTTGTTAAAAATACATATATACATTTTGTTTCAAAATATGTATAATATATGCACTTCTTTAAACAAAACGTATAATTCGGGGTGATCGCTGTGTCTGAAACCTTTGCGTCTCGAATTTCCTCGCTGAGGAAAGAAAAGAATATGAGCCAAAAAAACGTGGCCGCCGATCTCGGGATCTCGCAGGCTCTGCTCTCGCATTACGAAAACGGGATAAGAGAATGCAGTCTTGAATTCGTCGTAAAGGTTGCCGACTACTATAACGTGACGACCGACTACCTTCTCGGAAAGAGCAAGAGCAAATACGGCTTTACCGATCAGCTTGATCTGTCGGTCGAGATGCCGAGCGATCATTATCCCTGTATCGCGACGTCGTTCCGCGCCGCCTGCGCTTTAAGGGAGCTTCTCGGAGAATGCGACACGCTCCCCGCCGAAAGCAGATACAGCACATCGAGGCTCTATGCGATCTCGATCTTCCGTATTCTTATTTACGGAATGATGATCGGAAAGATACCGCCGAAGTGGATAAACGTCGAGGGCGACGACGATCTCGTGGAATACGCCCAGGCTGTCGAAGCGGTAGTCAACAGGATCCTTGACGTCCCGCTCAAAAGAAGCGTTATGTCAAACAGAAACGTCGACATGCCCGCCTGTCTTAAGACGCTGATCGACGAGGCTCAGGAGACCTTTGCGGACAACATACGCTCGCTCGAAAGGCTTGCATCGGCAAAGGTAAATAAGAGAAAATGAAAAGCCCTGAAATAAACAGTATGACAATGACACCGAACTTCTTCGGTGTCATTTTTTTGTTTGTTAAAGGATACTCTTATAAAGCTTTATATATTCGTTCGCGGAACGGTTCCAGCTGTTGTCGCATTCCATCGCTCTCTTTGTCAGAACGCTCCAGCCTTCCTTGTTTTTATAGCCCTCGAGCGCCCTTCTGACGGCATAAAGCATGTCGTGCGCGTTATAGCTCTTAAAGGTAAAGCCGTTGCCCTCTCCGTCGCCGCTGTCGGTTATGGTGTCCTTCAGTCCGCCTGTCTCCCTGACTATCGGGACGGCGCCGTAACGAAGCGCGACCATCTGCGAAAGACCGCACGGCTCGCTCCTTGACGGCATAAGGAACATATCGCTTCCGGCATATATCTTATGAGCAAGATCGGGAACGAAGCCGAGACGGACGCCTACTCTGCCGGGATATCTCGCGGCGGCGTCACTGAAGAACTGCTCATATTCGCAGTCGCCCGAGCCGAGGATAACTACCTCGGCGTCTGTCGTAGTTATAAGCTCGTCGAAAACAGCCTTTATAAGGTCAAGTCCCTTGTGAGAAACAAGCCTTGATACGATTCCTATTACCGGTTTTCTTGCGTTTTGTTCGAGTCCCATAAGCTTTTGAAGCTCCGCCTTGTCAGTCTCTTTTCCGAGAGGCTTTGAGGCGGAATAATTCTTCCATAACGCCTTGTCGGTCTCAGGATTGTAATTTACAATGTCGATACCGTTGAGTATTCCGGTGAGCTTAAAGCGGCGCTCGTTTAAAATGCGGTCAAGGCCGCTGCTGAACCACGGATCGAGGATCTCCTCGGCGTATGTCGGGCTGACAGTCGTTATCATGTCGGAGCACTCAATAGCACCCTTCATAAGATTGATATCGCCGTTATAGTCCAAAATACAGCCGTACTCCTCCGGCACTCCGAAGACATCCTCGAGGATATCGAAGCCGTAAACACCCTGGTACTGTATGTTATGAATCGTGAAAACAGTCTTTATGTTTTTATAGTCGTCAGACTTGCTGTACATCGTCTTTAAATAAACGGATGTCATTGCCGTCTGCCAGTCGTTGCAGTGGATTATATCGGGCTTCCAGCCGATATACGGTATTATTTCAAGCACGGCTCTCGAAAAGAACGCAAATCTTTCGGCGTCGTCATAATGGCCGTAAAGCCCCTCGCGCTTGAAGTAGTATTCGTTGTCGATCAGGTAATATGTGATCCCGCCGTACTTTGCCTCAAAAATGCCGCAGTACTGCCTTCTCCATGCTACCGGAACCGTTATGTTGGTGATGAATTTCATGTTATCTCGCAGTTCCTGAGGAATGCTGCCGTAAAGCGGAATAACAACTCGGCATCCGACAAGTCTGCGCCTGAGGCACTGAGGCAGGGACCCCGCCACATCTCCGAGCCCTCCGCTCATTGCGAACGGAAGCGCTTCACTTGCTGCATATAATACTTTCATAATCATGTCCCCTCTAAGTTATGTCAGATTATTATTTCCTTGCCTATGTATATCGGATAGCTCTTGTCGCCGATAAGAGTTTTTCCGGGCTTTATAACGGCGCTCTTGTCGATGACGGTACAGTCGAGGCTTACGTTTTCGCTTATCATCGTGCCCTGCATGATTATCGAGTTTTTGACGACCGCGCCCTTGCCAATACGGACGCCCCTGAACAGAATACAGTTTTCGACCGTGCCGTCGATAATACACCCGTCGGCGACAAGCGAATTTCTCACCTCGGAGCCGAGACCGTATTTCGCCGGCACCTCGTCATGCACCTTTGTGTATACGGGCTTGTCGACCTTGAACAGCTCCCTTCTGTTTTCCGGGACAAGAAGATCCAAATTCGCGTCGAAATAGCTCTTAAGTCCGTTTATCACCCTTACGAAGCCCTTTTCCTCGTAGCCTCTTATGTTGAGATTCAGCACGTTGCGCTGAAAAATATCTCTCTCGAAGCTGTCGAAATGGAGCGACATCGCCTCGTTTATGAGCCTCTGAAGCAGAGATTTTCTCATAATGAACATGTTGAGCGAATAATTGGCGTCGCCGTTTATCGCTCTGTTGACCATTATCTCATTGACCCTGCCGTCCGCGCCGAAGCCGAAGGTCATAAGATCGTCAAGCTTCGGTACGGGTCCGTTTTTATATACTATCGTTATATCCGCTCCGGAACGCGTATGGGCGTCGAACAGCTTTGTAAAATCCATGTTGCATATCACGTTGCAGTCGGATAAAATGACGTATTCCTCGTTGGAACGCGCCATGAAACGCATGTTTCCCTTTAACGCCTCGATCCGGTTTTCATAAACGCCCGACGTCCTCGACGCAAACGGAGGAAGGATAAACAGTCCCTCGTTTTTTCTCGAAAGATCCCACGGTTTGCCCGAGCCGATATGGTCAAGCAGCGACTGGTAATTGTTTTTGGTCACGATACCGACCTTTGACATTCCGCAGTTGACCATATTTGAAAGCACAAAATCTATCAGGCGGTAACGACCGCCGAACGGCACGGAGCCCATCGTCCTAAGACTTGTAAACTCGGGAAGCGCCGAATCGTAAGCATTTGAATAAATCAATCCCAAAACATTGTTTGCTCTCATTTTTTATTCCCGCTTTCTGTTATTTCTCCGTCAAACGATATTTTTATCTATCATTTCTTTCGGCTTTATCTTTACGTTTTTACCAATCGTTATATCCGAGCCTATGACCGTTACGCCCCAATCGGCGCGATCCTTCATCGCCTCGGGACGCTCGCCTACGACGGCTCCCTCCTCGATAACGGCGTTTTCGGCGACGATGGCGTACTGTACCACCGCTCCGCTCTTTATAACCGTACCCGGCATAACTATGGAGTCGCGCACAGTCGCGCCCTCTTCGACAGTCACGTTTGCGAAAAGCACCGAAAAGTCGATGCTGCCGTCTATCTGACATCCCTCGGCTATCATGGAATTCTGTACCTTCGCGCAGCTTGAGACATAGTGCGGCGGCGCGGTGGGGCTTCTCGAATAGATCTTCCACGATGTATCCGAAAGATCGAGATCCACCTTGGGATTTAAAAGATCGAGGTTGGCCTCCCAAAGGCTGTCGATCGTTCCGACGTCTTTCCAGTATCCGTCGAACGGGTATGCGTAAAGCCTCTCGCCCGCGTCGTGCATCGCCGGTATAAGGTCATGGCCGAAGTCGTTGCTCGAATTCGGGTTGGCCTCGTCCTCGAGGAGATAACGGCGAAGCTTTTTCCATGTAAACATATAAATTCCCATGGACGCCTTGTTGCTCTTCGGCACCTTGGGCTTTTCCTCAAACGCCGTGATGGCGCCCTCGTCGTCGACGAACATAAGTCCGAATCTCGACGCCTCCTCCCACGGGACCTCAAGCATGGCTATCGTGCAGTCCGCCTGCTTCTCCTTATGGTAGGCGAGCATCTTGGCGTAATCCATCTTGTAAATATGGTCGCCGGAAAGGATGGCGACATATTCGGGATCGTATCTGTCGATGAAATTGATGTTCTGATAGATGGCGTTTGCGGTATTTTTATACCACGCCGTTCCCTCTATCTGCTGATAGGGAGACAGGATATGGACGCCGCCGTTCGCTCTGTCGAGATCCCACGGCTGGCCGTTTCCGATATAGTCGTTCAGCTCGAGCGGCTGATACTGCGTCAGAACGCCGACCGTGTAAATACCGGAATTTACACAGTTTGAAAGCGGGAAATCAATGATACGGTATTTGCCGCCGTAAGGGACAGCCGGCTTCGCTATCTTTTTTGTCAGGATCCCGAGTCTGCTGCCCTGCCCTCCCGCGAGGAGCATTGCAATACATTCGGTTTTAAGGGACATTTTATTTCATTCCTTTCATTACGCGGTAGGGGCGCGTAAAATCAATTCTTTGTTTTATCCGAAACGCTTTTTTCGGTCTTTTTTACCGTTCTCTTTTTTCTCGGTCTATGTTTTAAATAGACGGCGCTGTAACCCGCGAGCTTAAGCTCGATGCTGTCCGTAAAGCCGTGCATCGGGACGGGCTTTGAGCGTACGCTCTTTGAGACGCCCACTCCCGTTCCGCCGAATTCGGGAGCGTCGGAATTGAATACGACGTCGTATGTTCCGCTTTTCGGAACGCCTATCCGGTAGTTTTCGCGAACGACGTTCGTAAGGTTGCACACAGTTATTATTTCACCGCTGTGCTTATCAATACGCCTGAACGAAATGACAGAATTTACATTGTCGTCGCCCGATATCCAGTTAAAGCCGTCCCACGCGTAATCTATCTCCCAAAACGCGGGCGTCTCCTTATAGAATTTATTTAATTCCGCGGTGTAGTGTTGGAGCTGTCTGTGCTTTTCGTAATCGAGAAGCAGCCAATCAAGCCCCTTGCGATAATCCCATTCGATGAACTGGCCGAATTCCTGACCCATGAAAAGGAGCTTTTTGCCGGGATGCGCCGTCATATATCCGAGGAACGAACGGACTCCGGCAAATTTTTCTTCATAATCGCCGGGCATCTTGCTGAGCAGAGAGCATTTCCCGTGGACGACCTCGTCATGGGAGATCGGAAGGATAAAATTCTCGGAGAAGGCGTACATGAACGAAAAGGTCAGACAGTTGTGATTGTCCTTCCTGTAGATACCGTCAAGCGAAAAGTATCTCAGGCAGTCGTTCATCCAGCCCATGTTCCATTTGAAGTTGAAGCCGAGACCGCCCATGAAAACGGGCTTTGAGACCATCGGCCACGCCGTGCTTTCCTCGGCTATCATCATAACGTCGCCGTGCTCGCCGAAGACGGCCTTGTTGAGGCTTTGGAGGAAATCCACCGCCTCGAGATTTTTGTTGTCGCCGTTTTTATTTGGTATCCATTCGCCCTTTTTACGCCCGTAATCGAGATAAAGCATCGACGCCACCGCGTCGACGCGAAGGCCGTCGAAATGGTACATGTCGAACCAGAACATCGCGTTGGAAATAAGAAAGCTCTTGACCTCGTTTTTTCCGTAGTCAAACACCCTTGTGCCCCAATCGTAGTGTTCGCCCTTGCGCGGGTCGGCGTACTCGTAGCAGGGCTCGCCGTCAAATTCGTAAAGCCCGTGGGCGTCCTTCGGAAAATGTGCCGGTACCCAGTCGAGGATAACGCCTATCCCCGATCGGTGACAGCGGTCGATAAGATACATAAGATCATCCGGCGTTCCGTAACGTGAGGTCGGAGCGAAATAGCCCGTCGCCTGATATCCCCACGAGCCGTCAAACGGATATTCGTTCAGCGGCATAAATTCGATATGGGTGTAGCCCATCTTTAAAACATAAGGTATCAGCTCGTCGGCAAGCGCCCTGTACGAAAGAAAATTGTCGTCGTCATATTTCTTCCACGAGCCGGCGTGCACCTCATAGATATTTACGGGGCTTTCGTAGATGTTTTTTTCTTTTCTCTCTTTGAGCCAGTCGGAGTCTCCCCATTCGTAGCCGCCGAGCTCATAATATTTTGACGCCGTTCCCGGTCTTGTCTCGGCGTGAAAGCCGTAAGGATCGCACTTTAAAATCTCGGTCCCCTTACGCGTTTTTATGCAAAATTTATAGGCGTCATATACCTTTACGTTTTCCGCGTCGCCCTCAAAAATACCGTCGTCGCTGATTTTTTCAAGCGGATCTCTTCCGCTGTCCCAGGAATTGAAATCTCCGACGACGCTGACGCTCTCGGCGTGCGGCGCCCATGTCCTGAATCGGACGGTGTTTTCGTCAACGCGATGCGCTCCCATATATTCATACGTTTTATAATTTGTTCCCTGATGAAAAAAATATACCGGGAGATCGTCCATAATGAACCTCCAACGTCATTTTGTGCGGTGTCGTCTTGATATTACATAATATTATATCAAACTGTTATATTGTTTTCAAGTGTTTTTAACAACTTTTATTCGTAGTTGTATAGCTTTTTTAGGTTATTTTGTACAAACGGCGCGATCATATCGTAACGCTCGTCGCGTCGTCAGAGATAAACACGTTTTCGCCGAAAATCTCTCTCGCCTCTTTTTCGGCGGAAACGGGGTCGGGCAGGATGCTTTTTCCGTGGTGGATGAAAAACAGCTTTTCGACCGGAAGCGATCTTTCTCTTATCAGCCTGCAAACGTCGCGGTAATCGTTATGTCCCGTCTCCATCAAAAAAACGTCCGTCTTTTCGGTAAGTATATTCGGGATATCTTCAAGGCGCGTGTCTCCCGAATAAGCTATCCGCTTGTCCCCCGCCTTTATGACGTATGAGAACGAGAGCCACGGGTCGCCGTCATCATGGGGAAGATGGTGGTTGTGATACGCTCTCACCTCGACGCCGTCCGCTTTTGAAACATAGCAAAGCGAATCGTCGACGATATGGGGAACGACCTTAAAGGGGATCCTAAAATTGTCCTCCGTGTTTTTAAGGACGGCCATAATACCGTCAAACGTCTCTTTCAGTGGGATAAAGACGTCGATATCACCGCCTATCGGCAGTTTCTTTTCGACGCCTGTCACTTTTCTTATATTCCAAAGAAGATTTCCGAGCCCGCCGACATGATCCATATGACAATGCGAAATGAATATCGCCCTTATTTTAGTCAGATCGAGTCCCATGAGATACGCCGTATAGGAGCAGTTTTCACCGGCGTCGAACCAGTATATGCCGTTGTCCGCTTCAAGGGCAAAGGACACATGATGTCTGTCCTTAAAAGGCCTTGTCCCCGAACATGTTCCGAAAAAATGAAGCTTCATATTTTCGCTTCCCCCTGCTTTTATTTTTCATTTATGTACGTCCCGATACAGTGATCGTCGCCTGCGCCGGTGATTCTGACGTTTACTATCCCGCCGTCGGGACATTCGCCCTCTATTTTTACCGGTATGTAATTTGCGGTAAACCCTTCTTTATATTTTTCCGTCCCCGAATTTGTCTCTATCAATACGCTGACCGTTTTTCCGATCTGTGAAGAAAGATATTCTGCCCTTATCTCACCGGCAAGCTCTGTCATCTCACGGCAGCGGCGCTCCTTGACGCTCTTTTCGACCTGATCGGGGAATGAAGCGGCCTTTGTCCCCGGCCTTATCGAATAAGGGAACACATGCACCTTTTCAAAGCCGATACGTTTTACGAACTCCTTTGAGATACTAAAATCCTCCTCGCTCTCCCCTGCGAAGCCGACCATGACGTCGGTGGTCAGAGCGGCGTCCTTAAACGATGAACGAAGCTTTTGACAGAGCTTTTCGTATTCCTCCGCCGAATAATGGCGGTTCATCGCCTTAAGCGTTTTGTCGCATCCGCTTTGGAGCGATATATGAAAATGCGGACAGAGCTTTTCGCACCCGGAAAGTCTTTCGATGACGTCGTCGGTCAGATGGTCGGGCTCGAGCGAGCCGAGACGGACCCGTTTTATCTTTTCGACCGACGAAGCCGTTTCGACCGCGTCGCAAATATTTTTTCCGTTGTCGTTATATGCGGAAAGATTTATCCCGACAAGAACTATCTCGGTAAATCCCGCGTCCGCAAGGCCCGACACCTCGCTTTTTATATCCTCGATCTTTTTAGAACGCACTCTTCCGCGGGCGTAAGGGATTATGCAATATGAGCAAAACCTGTTGCATCCGTCCTCGATCTTAACTTCCGCTCTCGTCCTGCCGATAAATCCGCTTATCGAAGACGGCTCAAAAATCTCTCCGCTCTCGTGCGGCTCGGTGAGGATGAGCTTTTTCCTTTCGGCAAAATATTCGTTAAGCGCGTCCGTCAATTTTCCGTTATTTCTGTTTCCGAGGACGATATCGGCCTCGGGCAAAATGTCGGAGATCCCCGGAAACGCCTGCGGGACGCATCCCGTCAAAACGGTCACGGCGGACGGATTTTGCCTCTTGAATTTTCTTACGGCCTGGCGCGTCTTTCTGTCGCTCTCGGCCGTCACGGAGCAGGAATTTATTATATAGATATCGGCTATCGCGCTGTGAGGAACAAGCTCGTAACCGTCTTTTATAAGCTTTTCCGCCATGACCTCGGATTCATACCTGTTGACCTTACAGCCCAACGTATAAATCGCCGCTTTCATCTTGCACACGCCGTCCTCTCCTTAAAAATCAGCGGGGCTTTCCGTATTTTGGAAGCCCCGCGTATAGAACCCTGTAATATGTTTATTTAGCCTCCGACTTGGCTTTTTTGTCATTGGCTTCCCCCTCCGCGGGTTTCGGAAGCGCACGCTCAAGCCATATGGAGCCAATGTCCATCGCGTTGTAAAGACCGCGTTTCTCGCTCTTTTTAACTATCCTGTCGCGAGGGCTGAGATCGGGATCGGTTCTTACAAGCTGTATCATCACCCTGTCGGCTATAGTCATGTCGTTAAACTGTTTTGTGCTCGTTATCTGAAGAACAATAACAAATTCATCGCTCATGCTGCCGTAATAGATGGTATTGTCCTTACGTACGAGCGGTCTTCCTCTATACATCAAAAAGCTGTTTTTCTTTGCCATATATAATCACCGAAACGGCATAACAGCCGTCTGAGATCCTTTCTGTTTATTTCTCTACTCCCAGATAATCCTTTACAAGGATCTGGAGCAGCTCGTCTCTGTCGATCCTTCTTACAAGGCTTCTCGCGTTGTTGTGGGTCGTGATATACGTCGGATCCTCCGAAAGAAGATATCCGACTATCTGGCTGATGGGGTTATAGCCCTTTTCACTCAAAGCGTCATAGACCGCCGTAATGATACGGCGCACCTCTTTTTCGTGTTCATCCTTTACAGAAAACTTAATTGTTTTATCAGTCATAAATACCACCTCGCCTTAACAAGCTTACGGGATATATTATATACCCTTCAGTTTAAAAATACAACGGATAGAAGCCAATAATTTGTAAAAAAACAGTAAACAATCAGCTTCTGAGCGTTATTCCGAGCTCTCCGAGAGCCTTAACGGCGCGTTTTACCGCCGTATCCGCCTCGTCGTCGGTCAATGTCTTGTCGGCAGAACGCATGACGAGATTGAACGCGACGCTCTTCATGCCGCTCGGGATCTGCGCTCCCTCGTAGACGTCGAACAGCGCTATCGACTCAAGATATTTTCCGACCGCCTTTGCCATCGCCATTTTGAGCGTCAGCACCGGTATCTTTTTACTGCAAACGAACGCGAGATCGCGTGTCACCGCCGGGAACTTCGGAAGCGGCTTATAGACCTTTACAAGGTCGCTGTATTTTTCTATCGTCGCGTAATCGAACGAAGCAACGTACGCCTTGACGCCTATGCCGTAATTTTCGAGGACGTCGGGATGTACCTCGCCGAAAAGTCCTATCGTCTCGCCTTCCGCCGAAAGCTCCGCCGCTCTTCCGGGATGGAGATATTCGCAGTCGCTGACGGCCTTCACGTCGTAATCCTTTATACCGACGACGCGCATAAGCTCCTCAATAACTCCCTTAAGCGTAAAGAAGTCGCAGTCCTCGCCGAACATGCCGAGCGTCACCGTCTTTCTCTCGTCGGGAAGGTCGCTTCCCTCCACCGGGATATAGACGTTTGAGATCTCGAACATCTTGGCCGACGCGTTTCTGTTATTGAAGTTTCTCGACAGCACGTCCATCATCGACGGAACGGTCGTCGTTCTCATTATGCTCGTATCCTCGCCGAGAGGATTCATGATAACGAGCGATTTCCGAAGCTTATTATCGGGGCTCAGACATATCTTATCGTAAAACTTGGGGCTGATGAAGGAATATGTCGCCGCCTCGGTCAGTCCGCAGGCGAGAAGAGTATTTGAAATAAGTCTTTCGAGCTTTTGGGTATCGCTGAACTTGCCTGCCGTGTCGCTCGAAAAGTCTCTGCTCGGTATGTTTTCATATCCGTAGAAGCGCGCTATCTCCTCGGAGATATCGGCCTGGTGCAAAACGTCGCCCCTGAAGAACGGGACATAGATCATACCGTCCCTGACCTCGAATTCAAGGCTTTCGAGGATCTTTTTCTGTTCGTCCGCCGAAACGTCAATACCGATAAATCTGTTTACCCATTCGGCGTCAAACGGGATGACCGTCTGTTTCTTTTCGCTACAGTCGCAGTCGACCGCTCCGTTTACGACGTCGCCCGCGTCGAGCATCTGGACAAGCTGAAGAGCCCTGTTCAGCGAACGCATACAGCCGCTCGGGTCAAGCTCCTTCTCGTAACGCGCGGAGGCTTCCGTTCTCATTCCGAGCTTCTTTGCGGTAAAGCGCACCGAAACTCCGTTGAAGCACGCAGATTCAAAAACTATCTCCTTCGTGTCATCCATTATCCCGCTGTATTCGCCGCCCATTATTCCGGCGACGGCAACGGGCTTCTTTTGGTCGGCGATGACCAGCATCGAATCGTCAAGCTCGCGCTTCACGCCGTCAAGCGTCGTTATCGTTTCGCCTTTTTCGGCAAGACGGACGTTTACGGTATTGCCTTCGAGGAAACGAAGGTCAAAGGCGTGCATCGGCTGACCGTATTCGAGCATGACGTAGTTGGTTATGTCGACGATATTGTTTATCGGACGAACTCCCGACGCGCGAAGTCTCTCACGCATCCATCTCGGAGACGGAGCTATCCTGACGTTTTTGACGACGGCTCCGGCGTATCTGTAGCAGTCCTTTTTATCAAGGATGTTGACCTTTAATATCTCGTTTACGTCGCCCTCGCCCTTTTCTACCGTAGGCTCGGGAGTTTTAAACGGAATTTTGAAGCTTGCCGCCGCCTCTCGCGCAAGTCCTATTACCGAAAGGCAGTCGGGGCGGTTGGGAGTTATCTCAAAATCCGTCACCATATCGTTAAGGCCTATCGCCTCATGTATATCGAGTCCGAGCGTTTTGTCGCAGTCGTCGCCGAGAACGAAAATGCCGTCCTCGATAGCGTACGGGAAGTCATGAACTGTAAGTCCGAGCTCCGACAGAGAGCAGAGCATTCCGCAGCTTTCAACTCCCCTGAGCTTGCCCTTCTTGATCTTTTTATTTCCCGCGACGACGGAGTTGTCGAGCGCAGTCGGCACCACGTCGCCGACCTTGAGATTTTGGGCGCCCGTGACGATCTGAAGCGGCTCGTCCGCGCCGACGTCTACGGAGCATATCCAGAGGTGATCCGAGTCGGGATGTCTTTCAAGCGAAAGGATCTTTCCGACGACGATGTTTGAAAGCTCCTCGCCCTCGTGAGAATATCCCTCTACCTTGGAACCGCTCATCGTCATTACGTCCGTGAATTCCTTATCACCGACGTCTATCTTAACGTATTCATTAAGCCATTTTTTCGACAGTAACATTTTTCATTCCTCCTTCGTTTAAAACTGCGACAGAAATCTTACGTCGTTTTCGTAGAGAAGACGGATGTCGTCTATCCTGAAACGCGAAAGAACTATTCTTTCAAGTCCGACGCCGAAGGCAAATCCGCTGTAGACCTCGGGGTCTATCCCGCCGTTTCTCAAAACCTGCGGATGTACCATGCCTGCGCCTAAGATCTCTATCCAGCCCTCGCCCTTACACATCGAGCAGCCCGTTCCGCCGCAGCGGAAGCACGACACGTCCACCTCGCATGAAGGCTCCGTGAACGGGAAGTGATGCGGACGAAGTCTTATTCTCGTGCTCTCGCCGAAAAGTCCCTTTGCGAGCGTCTCGAGGCACGCCTTGAGATCGCCCATCGTGATGCCCTTGTCGACGACAAGTCCCTCTATCTGGTGGAACAGCGGGGAATGTGTCGCGTCGGCGGCGTCGGAGCGGAAAACTCTACCGGGAGCCAGTATTCTTATCGGAGGCTTATGCTGCTCCATATATCTTATCTGCATCGGCGACGTCTGCGTCCGAAGCAGAACGTTTTCGGTGATATAAAATGTATCCTGAGTATCTCTCGCGGGATGTCCCTTCGGGATATTGAGAGCCTCAAAATTATAATAATCGAGCTCGACCTCGGGGCCCGTCGCTATCTGAAAGCCCATTCCGATAAATATATCCTTTACCTCGTCAAGAACGATCGACAGCGGATGCTTATGTCCCTCTGTCATATCCTTTCCGGGCATCGTTACGTCTATCGTTTCAAGCGCGAGACGTTCTCTTTTTTCTGCCTCCTTATATTTTTCGGCAAATTCGGTTATTTTCTTTTCGATGGCGGAGCGCACCTCGTTGGCGAGCTGTCCCATCTTGGGTCTTTCATCGGCGGAAAGAGAACCCATCTGTTTAAGGATCGCCGTCAACTCTCCCTTTTTTCCGAGATAAGCTATCCTCAGGCTTTCGAGATCGTCTCTGTTTTTTGACGCGGCGATTTTTTCTTCCGCCGTCTTTCGCATTGCTTCAAGCTGTGCTTTCATGTTTTTTACCTCCGTAAACAGCCGCGACGGGCTGTAAAATAAAAAATCTCCGCCCCCGAAAAGGGACGAAGAAACATTCTCCGCGGTACCACCCTGATTTCCGCCTTAAGACGGACGCTTTATGCAGACGATGCTGCTTATGCCGTTTAACGGGGGCAAACCGTCGCGGCCTACTTTTATATTCAGCCGTACCGCTCCAAAGTGAACTTCGGCCAAGCCGGACATGAACGTGCTCTCAGCCTCTGTCACGCTCTCTCTTTTTGTCTTTTGCTCCGCTTACTCTCTTTTTCACAGCGTTTAGTATTTAAGTTAATATAACACAAAGAATTAAAAAATGCAAGAAATATTTTTACGCGGGCTGTCACATTTCATTTCCGAACGCGACAGCCCGAAATGAAGCTCGCTTACTCTTTATTTTTTTTGAACAGATCGGTGAAATAGTTTTTTATAAGGGTAAATATCCCTTTGAATACCGCCTTATAATCCTCGAACCACGATCTATTCCATCTTTCCTCGCTTGTGCTGCAGTTTTCGCTGTTCATGGGAGAAAAAGTGCCCTTCTCCTCGTCAAAGACAAGATACTGCGGGAACCTCTCGTTGTTGTTCACAGTCAATTCCCCGTTGGAATTTATAAACTCATACATCAGCTCGTCAATGCATGCCGGGAATTTGTTATGATCGATATCCTTTATTATCCATGTGCTGTCCCTGAAAAGGCATGTGGACGCGTCGACCTTTTTGTCAGGCGAAATATATTTTATCGTCCCGTTTTCTTCCGCCGCTTTAAGATATTCCTCCGAAAGCGTTTCGTCGACTTCTGACGTTACGGCGCCGAATGACGCTTCGCTCAATTTCACCATTTCGTCGGAGATCACGTTGTTTTCGGATGTGACCGGCGTCATTTGCTTGCCGTATTTTGCTATTACAGCGAATTTCACGCCATCTTTTTCGAGCGAGGAAAGCGTTTCGGAAAGCGGAACCTGAACGTTTTCGTGATAGTCGTCCGTCTTTTCTATAAGGCCCTCGTACTCGCTTCTGTCAGCTCCGTAAAAAACGACGTCCTTTGCCTTTTCGTAATCGTTGTCGCTTACCATGCTCCAATACGACGGGAAAGTGCCATACGAATCCCTGAGGGTGCGCGGATTAATATTAAGATATATCTTATTGTAGACGTTGTTTACCGCCCATGCGGCTATGTCAAGCTTATAGGTCTTTTCCATTAGGTCGATCGACGCCTTCAGAAACTCGTCGATGTAATCCGTTTCTGACAATGTGATGTCGTTCACATATCTGTTTATTCCGTCAGCGTCGATTTTTATCTCGCCGCAGAACGCCTTACTGCAAATAAGCGCTCCGTTAGCTGTTCCGACATACATGATACATTCAGAAACTCTGTCTCCGCCGTATTTAGTAAGGTATGAACTGACTATCGCCGTTCCGAGACATCTTCCGACAAGAGCAACCTTTTTTTGACCCGTCGCCCTGCACACGTCGTTTATGTATTCGTTGAGCGTATCCGCGACCAAAACGGGAGACCTGCGCCAATCATAGCGGAACGTATAATCGTATATCCAGTATGTGCCCCATCTTTTTCTGTCGGGAAGCGGATTTTGAGGCCAGTCCCACTTGATACCGCTGTTTTCCCTCGGCTCTCCGTTTTTTTCGAGCTTCATATCGCTGCACATATCCGTTATAACTTTGCAGAGCACATCGCAGAACTCATCCCACTTCTGTGTGAAAAACGCCTTGGCGAAGACGGAAAGATTTTCCTTTGCCGCCGCCGTGAGATACTCCATCGTATCCTGCATGGGGTATATCATTTTTTCATTTTCGGTGCCGATATCGTTATATAGGTTTTCCTGTCCCATCCCCCAGACGTAAACGACGGGGATATTACTGCGATTGGCTGCGTCGACCTTAAAAAACGCCGACGATGTTACCGAAAATACCGTTATAACGGCGATCAGGATCGCAGTCGCCTTTTTTGATATCTTTTTGAAGCTTGCCATCATTTACCCTTCTCAGTCACATGCCTGAATTATTTTTTAAACTCACCCTTGAACAGATCCTTGATAAATCTGAATATCGCGGTGAAGATCGCCTTTAAATTGGTGAAATATGACCTGTTCCACCTTTTTTCCGACGTATAACAGTTTTCTTCCGTCATCGGCGAGAGAGTCAGATCATCTTCGTTAAAGACGAGGAATTGCGGGTACGCCGGATCTGTATCGATCGTCATCTTTCCGTTGGATGCAAAAAACGCATTCATAAGTTCGTTTAAGCAGGCGGGAAACAGTGAATGGTCAATGTCCTTTACGATCCATGTCGTATCGGGGAACAGACATGTCGAGGCGTCGACCTCTTTGTCGGGCGAGATATATTTAAACGTCCCGTTTTGCTTTGCCTTTTCGATATAATCAGCGCTGAACGTCTCATTAACCTTGACCGTCGTCGCGCCGAAGGATGAATCAACGAGATTTACTATGCCGTCCGAAAGACTGGCGCTGTCCTTTGACATGGGCGTCGTCTGTCTTCCGTACTTTGTGATGACCGCGAAATTGATGCCCTCGCCTTCGAGCCGCTTTAAAGTGTCGTCGAGCGGCACCTGTACGTTGTCATGATAATCGTCTATTTTTTCAATAAGCGTCTTATATTTTTCCATGTCCGCCCCGTAAAAGACAACTTCCTTCGCCCTGTCGAAATCCTTGAGATTTATCATGCTCCAGAACGACGGGAAGGCGCCCAATGTTTCGAGGAGGACGCGGGGATTTATGTTGAGATAGATCTTTGAATAGACGTTATTTACCGCCCATGCCGCGATATTAAGTCCGTATGTCTTTTTGAACCTGTCGACAAAGGCTTTGATAAGCTCGTCGAGATAATCCTTGTCGGTTATCTCCATGTCCTGGACAAACCTGTTTATTCCCGCCGCGTCAAGGTAAAAATCACCCTTGAACGGCTCGCCGCAAACGACGACGCCGCCTGCCGTCGAAACATAAAACAGGACGTCGGAAACATGCTCTCCGCCGTATTTCGTAAGATAAGCGCTGACGACAGCCGCTCCGAAGCATCTTCCGACAAGCTTTACTTTGGGGCTTTTCGTAACATTTCTGACCGCTTCGATATATTCGTTAAGGCGGTCGGCGAGCTCCATGGGAGAAAGTCTCCAGTCGAGCCTTATGGTATAATCGTCGATCTTGTATGTTCCGTTTTTCTTTTTATCCCTTAAGGGCGTGTTTTTCCAATGCCACTTGACGTCGCTGTCGTTTCTCGGTTCAGCTTCGTCGTCAAGCTTCAGGTCCTTGCCCAGATCGACGGATATGTCATATAAAACGTCACAGAATTCGTCCCATTTCTGAGTGAAAAACGCCTTTGCGAAAACGGGGAAGTATTTCTTGACGGTCGACTTGATGTAATCGTCGCCTAAGTTCAGCGGGTATATCTGCTTTTCATCTTTTGTGCCCGGGAAGTCGCAAAGAGCCTGTCCGATGCCGAGAACATAGATTATCGGAACGGTGCTTTCCTCTGCTCCGGCCGTAATGAACGCCGGGGTAAGAATGAGAACTGCCGTTAAAAGCGCCAAAAAGACCGATAATACCTTTTTTGAGATCTTACTCATTTTAATTTTCCTTTCCGACTTATGCATTGTCGATCACATGTGAAAAGAAAAACGATTTCTTTTCTTCGTTATTTATGACGGTAACAGGCTTCACCTGATTTAAAACAACGCCTTTTTCGCGAAGCATCTCGCGATAATCCCAATATGTTTTGGGCTTCAGGAACAGCACCTCCGGTTCACCGATCATGCCCCAACGCCTGTATTTGAAATACTTTTCGTTGATCCCCTTGAGCTTTTCGTCAAGGACCTCGATATATTTCTTTCTCTCTTCCTCCGAAACCTCGTTCTTTGCCTCGGCAAGCATACAGTAACGCGGAGGCGTCGTCGAATGATCGGCATAAAAGCTGAAGCCGACGAACTCGTTGTTCATCTCCTTTGCGGTCTCCTTTGCCGCGCTGTCGATCATCTGGGTAGTCGTTTTTTCGTTGGCGATATTCATGCTGAGGTTTATCCTGTAAAGGAATTCGACCTCGGGCGTGTTGTTGTGCATCCTCGTCACCCTTACGACGTCCTCGATGCGGTATCTGTAAAGCCCGGAGAAATTCGTCACGATAAGCTCATATTTCTTTCCTACCTCGAGATCGCATATGAGCAGCGGCTCCACGCCCTCCTCGGCTCCGCCGTCCTCCTCGTCGTCGTCGACGGGCAAGAACTCGAAGAAAACGAAATTCGGGAGCAGCACTCCGTCGTTGACGTTAAGCTCCGTAGCCATCGCGAAAAATCCTTCCGCCGCGGCGTAGCCCATGTTATGGATAGGCGTTTGTTCGCCTATGTGCTTTTTAAGCTTTTCGACATATACCGAAAGATTTGAGCCTATCATGCCGTAAGCCCATGTGAGCTTCGGCCATATCCTCGGAGCTATCGGATTGTCGAAACCCTTTTCAAATTCCCTGCGAAGCTCCGCGGCTCTTTCGGGATCGGGCTTTAATTTTTTGAGATATTCTTTTTTAAGCTCCGGCGTGATCCTTACGCTGTCGTTTATCGTTCCTTTTTCGATGTCGTCGCAGAGCATCTCCCAATTTTCCTCGAGATAGTCGAACATCGTCGTAAGAAGCGTTACGACTATCGAGCCGAGATAGCTGACGTTCCTCTTAGCGAGCGCGAAGCGAAGCTGGAGGTATGATGTGTCGAGAAGCTCCTCATGCTCCGGATAGAGAAGAGAAACGGGAGACGTACAGAAAAATCTCGTGATGAATTTTAAATATGTCAGCGGGATCTGTCCCGCGCCGTTACACTGCTTTCCGTCCTTTAACCTGTGTCCCGTAAGGATGAGCACAAGCGGACCGTACTGTGAGGGCAGTTTTTTACCCTGGGTCTTTTTTATGTAATGCGCCGCCGTCGCAACGGACGCGGAGAAGCCTATGCACTGCATCGTCCAGAGATCCTTGACGGATTTCGGGAGGATCTTCGGCTTTCCGACGCTGCCGGAAGACGAACAGTAACGGACGTTCCTTCCGCTGAACATCAGATTTTTTTCCTTGTTTTCGATCATGCGGTCGACATAGCCCTCGTAGTCGGCGTAAGTCGACAGCGGGACCTTTTCCTGATATTCCCTGATCGACCTGATATTCGCAAAATCATATTTTTTACCGTACTCGCAGTTTTTGTT
>JAILLJ010000081.1 GCA_024693205.1 Clostridiales bacterium
ATATCGCCTCCTTATGATAATAATAACATGCGTAAAATTCAAAAGCAAGTGACAAAACAGACGGCAGAAAATTTATTTTTCCTTATCCCGCGCCGCAGCGTTCGGTTTTTATTGACAATGCGGCGCAATACGGGTATAATATTCTGGTATTCTGTTAAGCCTAAAAGCTGAAATCTGATTGCAAGTATGATGGATGGCAAACAAGGATGAAAACGCAGGCAGGCTGCCGCCTGTCAAGTTTGAAGACGCAGTTTGACGCCATCAGACGCAGCAATGCTTTTCAAGTTTTAGGCTTACAGAGTACTATGTACATTTTAAATGAAATTACGGGAGTGATAAAACATGCCATTGGTAACGACAAAAAAGATGTTTGAGGACGCTTATAAAGGCGGCTACGCCATCGGCGCCTTCAATGTAAACAACATGGAAATAATCCAGGGAATAGTCGGAGCGGCCGAAAAGCTCAACGCTCCGCTCATCCTTCAGGTATCAAAGGGCGCGAGAAAATACGCGAACCATACATACCTCGTAAAGCTCGTCGAGGCAGCCGAGATCGAAACGGGACTTCCGATAGCGCTCCATCTCGATCACGGTCCGGATTTTGAGACATGCAAGAGCTGCATCGACGGCGGTTTCACGTCCGTCATGATCGACGGCTCCTCGCATCCCTACGAGGAAAACGTCGCGCTGACAAAGCAGGTTGTCGAATACGCCCACGCTCATGGCGTGACGGTCGAGGGCGAGCTTGGAAAGCTTGCCGGCGTTGAAGACGACGTCAAGGTCGCCGATGACGACGCGCTTTTCACAAATCCCGACGAGGTCGAGGATTTCGTAACGAGAACGGGCGTTGACTCGCTCGCAATAGCTATCGGCACGAGCCACGGCGCATACAAATTCAAGCCCGGCCAGGATCCCAAGCTCCGTCTCGACATCCTTGAAGAGGTCGGCAAACGTCTTCCCGGCTTCCCGATAGTCCTCCACGGCGCAAGCTCCGTGCCGCAGGAATTTGTTAAGCTCGTCAACCAATACGGCGGAAATATGCCCAACGCCATCGGCATCCCCGAAAGCGAGCTTAAAAAGGCCGCTAAGATGGCGGTCTGTAAAATCAACATCGACTCCGATCTCCGTCTCGCGATGACCGCCGCCATCCGTCAGTATTTCTTTGAGCATCCCGATCACTTCGATCCGAGACAGTATCTCGCTCCGGCGCGTACCGCCATCGAAACAATGGTCGCTCACAAGATAACAGACGTTCTGGGCTGCGCGGGCAAGGCCTGATAGATAAACATTTTAACTGAAAGGGGCAGTATCGGTTTTCCGATACGCCCCTGTTTATATTAAGGAAATGTTATGAATAAAACGATAACAGACGATGGACTTCTGGTAGGCGGGATAACCTGCTTCAACGAGGCTCTGACGCTCGACTGCGGCCAGGCGTTCAGATGGAGCGAAACGAATGACGGCTGGCACGGCGTGGCGTTCGGAAAGCCGCTGACGCTTAAAAAAACTGACGACGGGTTTCTTTTTTCGGGCGTTTCGGAGGATGAATTCAACAATATCTGGAACGGTTATTTCGACTTCGACACCGATTACGCGAAACTCTGCGACTCATTCATGTCCGACGAATATCTCAAAAAGGCGGTAGAATGCTATCCCGGAATAAGGATACTCAATCAGGACACATGGGAGGCGCTCTGCTCCTTTATCATTTCACAAAACAACAACATCCCGCGTATAAAGGGCATCATCTCGCGGCTCTGTGAAAATTTCGGCGAGCCGCTCGGCAGCGGCGACTTCGCTTTCCCCTCGGCCGACAGGATAGCCGCGCTGACCGAAAACGATCTTGCTCCGCTCCGCTCAGGCTTCAGGGCAAAATACATACTTGACGCCGCAAGAAAGGTCGCGTGCGGAGAGATCAGGCTTGACAGTCTGAAAACAATTGATATCGACGACGCGCGGTATGAGCTTATGAAGATAAAGGGCGTCGGGCCGAAGGTGGCGGAATGTACGCTCCTTTACGGCTGCGGAAGAAAGGAAGCCTTCCCCGTCGACGTTTGGGTGAAGCGCATCATGGGCGAGCTTTATCCCTCCGGCCTGCCCGAATGTGTAAAGGGATATGAGGGCGTCGCGCAACAATACCTTTTCCATTGGCGGCGGACAGTGTCCGCTGACAATTCGTGGTCGGCAGTGCCGACAGACAAGTCGGGCAGGTAGGGCGATGTAGCCTTTACGTTTATTGCCCGAAAGCGACATGGATTTATTAAAACAGAAACAGGTTGAGGCGGCAGTGCCGACTGACAATTCGAGGTCGGCAGTGCCGACTGACAAGTCGGGCAGGTAGGGCGATGTAGCCTTTACGTTTATTGCCCGAAAGCGACAGTCCTTAAAAATAAACGGTACTGGCACCATATAACCCCCGTATGAATATTATTGTTAGTGAAATAATATTCACATGGGGGAATTTTTTATGAACAACGGCGTTGATTTCTTTCTCGGCTCGAACACGCCGAGCGGCTTTCATTCGTTTTTCGGCGAGCTCTACGACGCGGAGAGCGACTGGAGGGCTTTTATTATCAAGGGCGGTCCCGGCACGGGAAAATCGGGGATGATGAAAAAGATAGCTGAAGAATGTGACGATATCGGCGTTCATCCCGAGAGGATACGCTGCGCGTCCGACCCTAAATCGCTCGACGCTCTCATCTTTGAGGACGCGAAGATCTGTATCGCCGACGGCACGTCGCCTCATATTATCGAGCCGGAATATCCCGGAGCCGTCGAAAATCTCATCGACCTCGGCGCGTTCTGGGACGCCGATAAGCTTTATTCCGAAAGAAACGAAATAATGGATCTGTCGCTCAAAAACAGGTCGCTTCACGACCGCTGCGTCAGATTTTTAAGCTCGGCGGCGTCGCTCGCAAGGGATCTTAAAAGGATAGGCCTCGGCTGTGCCGAAAAGGAGAAGGCGGAGCGCTGGGCGTCGCGTCTCGCCGCAAGAAGGATCGGTTCCCCTACGGGAAAGATCGGTAGGGAAAAGCACCGCTTCTTAGACGCTCCGACGCCTTTGGGGATATATTTTTTGAGGACACCGTAAACGAGCTTTGCGAGGACGTCTTTATTATCGAGGACGACCTCGGAGCCGTCTCGTCGATAATCACCGATATGGTGAGGCGTTACGCTCTCGGCAGCGGGCTTGACGTCATCAGCTGTCCCTCTCCTCTTTTCCCCGATGAAGCTCCGCGCCATCTCATTATCCCCGATATCTCTCTCGGTATACTCACGTCCGACAGCTTAAACAGGCTCGACATGCCGGGCTGCGTCAAAGCACGTTCGTCGCGCTTCACGGACAACGCGAAATTAAAGGAATTTAAACAGCGCATAAGCTTCAGCCTCCGAACGGTGAATGAGCTTTTAGACGAAGCGATAATTTCTCTCCGCGACGCGCTGTCGACGCACGACGAGCTTGAAAAGCTCTATATCGAAGCGATCGACTTCGATAAGGTGGACGAAGAAACGAAAAAAATCACCGCCGTTTTTAAGGCGGCGGTATCATAATATTTAAGGTTTATGCGGTCGTGATTATGTAACCGACCGTTTTAAGATAAGCGGGGACTTCGCCGCCGTCAAGCAGAGCGGCGGAGTCTATTTTATAATATTCAAAGACTGCCTCCTTCCCGCTTTTTGTCTGCCAGTCGGGAAGACGTATCTCCGTCTTGAAGACAGCCGTCACATGCGTTTCGTCGGAGGGGAAAAGCTCTGTCATTATAAACTCTGTTTCCGGTACTTTAAAGCTCTCTCTGAGATCCTCCGCGGCGCTTCTCTCGATGCATGAATATATTCTTTTGTTTTTAAGCATCCATTCGACGAGCTCTCTTCGCAGCGTCTCGCCGTCTATCATATCAAAAGACATATCTTTATCTGTTTAACAGTCCGCCGTTTCTCATCGTCTCATAAAGCACGTCGGGCGACGACGCCACTATCCCGTAAGGGGAAAACGACAGAGCGCGGTAGATATCGTATTCGCTTTCGACTCCGGAAACATAATATGTGATGCCGCAGTGCGGATCGTTGATGGCGTTTGCGAACTCCTCGGTCATGCAGCCTATATCGCATATTATACCGGTAAAGCCGTTTGACATCGCGTAGGAAGCAAGCTCGGCGCATTTTTCGCTGTCGGTCAGGTCGACGTCGCTCACGGAATAAAGCTTCATAAACGAAGCCAGCTCGCTGTACAAAAAGTCCGCGGGCACATCATTAACTCCGGTCAGATAGACCTTTGAGTAATTGTCGTATTCCTCGCAAAGCTCCTTTAAAACGTCAAATTCGCCGAAGCCGGTAAGGTTTATTATAAAATAGTAGTTTCCGCTTTTTTCACTGACGAACTTAAAGACGTCCTCAAGCGTGTCGGACGATTTAGTGATATATTTCTCGTTTTCGGCGAGGACGGGCGTACCGTCCGCCTTAAAAGCCACGTTAAGCTCAAAGCAGTTCGCGGCGTTTTCAAGTCCCGCCTTGACGGCTTCGAGGGAATTTTTACGCTTGCCCATGCAATCGTAAGACGCGGCGCGCAAAAAGCTTTCGGGCAGATAAACGCTGTCGATGATCTTTTGAACATTTTCCTCCGGCATCGTTTTTTCCTCCGGCGATCCCGCAAAGGACGAGAAGATAAAGCCGGCTATTACAGCCAGCGTCAGCGCCGCCGCCGCTATTCTGCTTATCAACAAGAAAAACAGTCCCTTCAAAAAGTTTATCGGAAAGTTACCTTAAGGAAACGCTGATTAAATCAGAGTGTGCGAGGGAGCGAGAGATTTTTTCGTCAGATTGTGCAAAAAAGCCGCCGCTTTGCTGACGCAAAACAAGGATTTTTGGTGCAATATGACGGAAAAAGATCCGCTCCCTCGTGCGCTTGTGATTTATTCAGTGTTTCCCTTAATTATTTTATACAGGCGTACGTTATTTCACTCATCGTATCAAGCTTTTTTTCGATATCCTCGACGAGCTTGAACTGGGTACGGCATCTCACTAAATTATGGTCGTCGTAATCGGTATGGAAATATGTGTCGCCGTTCAGATAGTCGGTCAAAAATCTCATCCCGCACTCGTAAGTCATAAGCTTCGCGGAAAACGGCAGATATTTTATCTCAAGCTCCGTCAGGCTCTTTCCGGCCGTGCTGAGGTATCCGCGCGTATACTGCTCATAAAGCGAAAGGCTTAATGATACCTTTGACAGATCACGCTCATCCTCCTCGGCTGTATTGGCGCCGAAACGGATGCTGTCGCCGAAATCATAGAGCGAAAGACCCGGCATGACCGTATCGAGGTCGACAACGCAAATGCCCTCGTTCGTGTCCTTGTCGAACATCACGTTGTTGAGCTTCGTGTCGTTGTGCGTCACGCGCAGCGGCAGTTTGTTTTTTTCGAGAAGATCGACAAGCACATGGGCGTCCTTTTCCCGCTTGAACGCAAACTCTATCTCCTTTTGAACGGAAGAAGCGCGTCCTACGGCGTCGGTTTCGACCGCCTGTTTAAGGTCGCCGAAGCGCACGGCTGTATTATGAAAATTCGGTATCGTCTCAAAAAGCGTCTCGCTCGGATAATCCGCGAGCATACACTGAAACCTTCCGAACGCCTTTGCCGCGTTAAACAGTACGAGCGGATCCTCGATTATCTGGCATGTATATGAATTGGTTATAAAGTTATAAACGCGCCAGTATTTCCCGTTTTTATCTACATAATAGGGCTTGTCGTCCTTTGTACGGTAGACGTGAAGCGTCTCTCTGTTTACGTCTCCGCCCTCTTTTTCGATCTGTTTTGTAAGGTACGCCGTTACGTTTTCGATGTTTTGCATAAGCTCGTCGGGCTTACGGAAAACATTTATATTTATCTCCTGAAGGAGATAATAGTTTATCTGTTCAAGCTCTGTCTCGAACTCCACGACGTATGTGCTGTTGATATGTCCGTTATCTATCGAATAAAAACCGATGTAATCACCGTCGAATTTGAATGCAGCGCATATCTCTTTTATATCAAAGGTAGCTGGCCTCATTTCATCACCGCCGATCGACTCTTTTTTGCTCCCTTTTTCAGCGTACCCTCTATTATATACTTTTTTAAAAAATAGTCAATATTTCACGCGAATATATCTTTTGTGTCTTTTTATAAATATTCATGAATATACCGTATAATCGTATATATATGCATTTTTCGCATGTCAAAGTATACGTTTTTTCCTCAAAAACCTATCCGATAATGTACGCTTTCAATAATGTTTTCAAAATGCCCGCCGTTTTGTCTCAAAAAGCTTGACAAACATATTTACCGCTTGTATAATTATTAACAAATATGCAGTTTACGTGAAAGGAAGCATAAAAATGAAAAAATACAATAAGGTCGTTCTGGCATACTCCGGCGGACTTGACACGTCGATCATCATCCCCTGGCTCAAGGAAAATTACGGCTGCGAGGTCATCGCCGTCTCCGGCAACGTCGGACAGGGCACGGAGCTCGACGGTCTTGAGGAAAAGGCTCTCAAGACAGGCGCGTCAAAGCTTTATATAGAGGATCTCCAAAAAGAATTCGTCGAGGATTTCATTTGGCCGTGTTTGAAGGCCGACGCAAAATATGAGGAATACCTTCTCGGAACGTCGTTCGCAAGACCGGCTATCGCCAAGAGGCTCGTCGAGATCGCAAAGGCCGAGGGCGCTGACGCCATCTGCCACGGCTGTACGGGAAAGGGCAACGATCAGGTGCGCTTCGAGCTTACCATAAAGGCCTTCGCTCCCGATCTTGACATTATCGCTCCCTGGAGGATCTGGGACATAAAGAGCCGCGATGAGGAGATAGATTACGCCGAGGCGCACGATATCCCGCTTAAGATAACGAGGGAAACAAATTACTCCAAGGATAAAAACCTCTGGCATCTCTCCCACGAGGGACTCGACCTTGAGGATCCGGCTAACGAGCCGATGTACGATAAGATACTCGAAATGGGCGTAACTCCCGAACAGGCTCCCGATAAGCCCGAATATATCACCCTTTCGTTTGAAAAGGGAATCCCCGTAAAGCTTGACGGCGAAACGCTCGACGGCGTTACGATGATCGAAAAGCTCAACGAGATCGGCGGAAGAAACGGCGTCGGTATCCTCGACATAGTCGAAAACCGCCTTGTCGGCATGAAGAGCCGCGGAATATACGAAACTCCCGGCGGAACTATCCTCTATTTCGCCCACGACGCCCTCGAAACGATCTGCATCGACAAGGAGACGGCGCATTTCAAAGCCATCGTCTCCCAGAAGCTTGCCGAAACGGTCTACAACGGCCAGTGGTTCACTCCGCTCCACGACGCGCTCTGCGCCTTCATCGACAAGACGCAGGAGACTGTCACGGGCGACGTCAAGCTCAAGCTCTATAAGGGCAATATCATGAAGGCCTCGATCACAAGCCCCTATACCCTTTACGATACGACGACAGCCTCCTTTGACGAGGACGACGACTACAATCAGGCGGACTCCGCAGGATTTATCAATCTTTTCGGACTTCCGATAAAGATAAAGGCCAAGCTCGACGCGCAAAGAGACAATAAGTAAGGATTGAATTATAATGAAGCTTTGGGCAGGAAGATTTTCCAAGGAAACGGACGACAGGGTAAACAGCTTCAACTCGTCCCTTTCGTTCGATAAAAGGATGTACGCCCACGATATCCTCGGGAGCACGGCACATGCGAAAATGCTTGCGGCAACGGGGATAATTTCGGACGACGACCTTAAAAAGATAACCGACGGTCTTAAGGGCATCCTATCCGACATCGAGAGCGGACGTCTTACGATGGACAATGACGCCGAGGACGTCCATATGTTTATCGAGGCGGAGCTGACAAAACGCGTCGGCGACGCCGGCAAACGCCTTCATACGGCGCGTAGCCGCAACGATCAGGTGGCCGTCGACATAAGGCTCTATCTCCGCGACGAGATCGACGAAATGACAGCGCTCCTTAAAGAACTCGTCGGTGTGATAATTAAAAAGGCCAAGGAACACGCCGACACGATAATGCCCGGATATACGCATCTCCAGCGCGCCCAGCCCATAACATTCGGCCATCATCTCATGGCATACGCGAGCATGCTGATGCGCGACATGGAGCGGTTGAGCGAATGCAAAAAGCGCATGAACGTACTGCCGCTCGGCTCCTGCGCGCTCGCCGGAACCACATATCCCATCGACCGACAGATGACAAAGGAGCTTCTCGGCTTCGACTCGGTCTGCTCAAACAGCCTCGACGGAGTTTCCGACAGGGATTTCTGTATTGAGCTTGCCTCCGTTATCTCGATAGCTATGATGCACCTCTCGCGCTTTTCGGAGGAGATAATCCTTTGGTGCAGCTGGGAATTCAAGTTCATAGAGCTTGACGACGGCTTCTCGACAGGCTCCAGCATAATGCCCCAAAAAAAGAACGCCGACGTGACTGAGCTTATCCGCGGAAAGACGGGCAGAGCATACGGCGACCTCAATACGCTTTTGTCGATGATGAAGGGTCTTCCGCTCGCATACAATAAGGATATGCAGGAGGACAAGGAAGCGATATTTGACGCCGTCGACACCTTTAAGGAATGTCTCGTCACCTTTATACCGATGCTTGATACAATGACGGTCATAAAGGAAAATATGCGTTCTGCCGCCGCAAGAGGCTTTATAAACGCCACGGATCTTGCGGACTATCTGACAAAAAAGGGCGTCCCCTTCCGCGACGCCTATAAAATATCCGGCTCGCTCGTAGCCTACTGTATAAAAAACAACACCGTACTCGAAAATCTTTCGCTCGAAACGCTGCGCGAATACTGCGATAAGTTTGACGGCGACGTCTTTGACGCCATCAGCCTCGAAACATGCGTAAACGCGAGGACGTCAGAGGGCGGACCGTCTCCGGCGTCGGTCATAAAACAGATCTCGCTCGCCGAGGACTTTATTAAAAATTATTGATGGAAGGCAAAAAAATGGAACATTTTTTAAAATTAGGCGATCTCTCCACCGAAGAGATTTACGGTCTGCTCGACATTGCGGCCGATCTTAAATACAAGCTTAAAAATGGCGTCCCCCACAGGTATCTCGAGGGCAAGTCGGTCGCGCTCGTTTTTGAAAAGGCGTCGACAAGAACGCGCACCTCGTTCGAGGTCGGAGCGTATCAGCTCGGCGGCTACGGTGCGTTCATCAACGGCAAGGATACCCAGATAGCGCGCGGAGAGCCTGTCCAGGACACTATCCGCGTCCTGTCGAGATATTTCGACTGCCTCATGATAAGGACGTTCAAACAGAGCTTCGTCGAGGATCTTGCGAAATACGGCACGATCCCGATAATAAACGGTCTCACCGATTACTGCCATCCGACACAGGTCATAGCCGACCTCCTTACGATACGCGAGAGGAAAGGACGTCTTGAGGATCTTAAGATGTGCTATATCGGCGACGGCAACAACATGGCAAACTCCCTTATAGTCGGCGCTTTGAAGACGGGCATGAAAATGACAGCCGTCTGCCCCGACGATTACCGCCCCGCGGACGATGTTCTCTCCTTCGCCAAGGGCTTCGGCGACCGCTTCGAGCTTTGCACAGAACCTGTTTACGGCGCGGAAAAAGCCGACGTGCTCGTGACCGACGTATGGACGTCGATGGGCGAGGAGGCAGAGACGGAAAAGAGAAAGATAGCCTTTAAGGGATATCAGATAAACGACAAGGTCATAGACGCCGCAAACAAGGACGTCATGGTCCAGCATTGCCTTCCCGCGCACAGGGGCGAGGAGATAACAGCCGAGGTATTCGAGGCGCACGCCGACGAGATATTCGACGAGGCGGAAAATCGCCTCCACGCCCATAAAGCCATAATGACCGCGCTCTGCGGAAATTATGTAAAATAAGGCTTACGGGAAACAGCGAAAAGAAACGGTTATATCGGGCTTCTCTTTTGATAACGAAAGAGAAGCTCTTTTTCTGTCCTTACAAAAAATGTATTTTGAATTATATTTCGTTTCCCGCCGGTAATATAATAAAAATTGCCGCACGGTCAATGTGTTCTGACCGTGCGGTGTTGACCTAATCGGAATGTTTAACTATTCCCTGTTATTACTTTTTGATGACTCTTACTCTCGACACTCCGTCGATCTTTTCGATCGCGGCAACGTCGGCGTCTTTATCGGCTACGGTATAGGCGAAGCCCTTCTTTGCGCCGCTGAATATGACGTCTCCGAGCGCGGCCTGTACCGCGGGAGCCGCCGCCTCTGTCGAAAGGACGCAGACTCTCGTCGTAAAGTCGTCCGTAAGAGCGGCATTCGGGAAGTTTACGGAATTTTTGATTGCTCCGGTCTCGATATATGCCGTGACCTCCTCCGCCGCCATAACGGCGCAGTTGTCTTCGCTCTCGGGAGTTGACGCTCCGAGATGCGGGATAGCGATTATGCCGTCTAAGCCGAGCATATCCTCCGACGGGAAGTCGGTGGCGTACGCCGCTATCTTGCCGCTTTCAAGGGCCGCCAAAAGGTCAGCCGAAACGACGAGATCGCCTCTTGCGAAATTGAGGATGCGCGCCCCGTCCTTCATCTTCTTGATGTTGGCGGCGTTTATTATCCCCTTTGTGTCGGGCGTGCTGGGAGCATGGAGAGTGATATAGTCGGACGCGGCAAAAATGCTGTCGGTATCGGTCACGACGTTTACGTTTTCGTTAAGTCCCTTTACCGGGAACGGATCGTAACCTATTACCGTCATTCCGAGCGATATCGCGGCGTCGGCGACAAGTCTTCCGATAGCGCCAAGACCGATGATGCCGAGCGTTTTGCCCTTTATCTCGGGGCCGACAAAAGCGCTTTTGCCCTTTTCGACGGCTTTTCCGACGTCTTCGCAGTTGCCCTTCAAGGTCTTGCACCACTCGATGCCGTTTACTATTTTACGCGACGCGAGAAGAAGCGCGCAGATGACGAGCTCCTTGACTCCGTTGGCGTTTGCGCCGGGGGTGTTGAAAACCACCACTCCGTCGGCGGCGCATCTGTCGACCGGGATATTGTTTGTTCCGGCTCCGCAGCGCGCTATCGCAACGGTATTTTTATCGAGCGTCATATCGTGCATCGCCGCCGAACGGACAAGCACCGCGTCGGGAGCCGTCACGGCGTCGCCGTATGTGTACTTTGCGGCGTCAAGCTTTTCGAGGCCGTATTTTGAAATTTTATTTAATGTGAGAATGTTGTACATAAAAACACCCCTTATGAATTCTTTTTCTCGAAGTCAGCCATGAATTCGACGAGCTTTTCAACTCCCTCAACGGGCATGGCGTTGTAGATGGAGGCTCTCATGCCGCCTACCGAACGGTGTCCCTTGATGTTTACGAATCCTGCCTCGGCCGCCTCGGCGATGAACTTCTTGTTGAGCTCCTCGGAATCGGTGACGAATGTGACGTTCATCATCGAACGGTCCTTCGGAAGCACGGGATTACTGAACATCGCGCTCTTGTCGATATAATCGTAAAGAAGAGCGGCTTTCTTTTCGTTTCTCGCCTTGACAGCCTCAAGTCCGCCTAATTTCTTTATCCACTCGAGAACGAGCTTGCACATATAGATCGAATAGCAGGGCGGCGTGTTGTACATCGAATCGTTGTCTGCCATAAGCTTATAGTCGAGCATCGCCGGCGTCGTCGGACGTGCGTTGCCGATAAGGTCGTCGCGGATGATGACTACCGTAAGTCCTGCGGGAGCGACGTTCTTCTGGGCTCCGCCGTACATTACGCCGTATTTGGAGACGTCCATCGGCTCCGAAAGGAAGCAGGATGAAACGTCGGCTACAAGCGGAACATCGCCTGTGTCGGGCAGCTCGGTATATCTTGTTCCGTAGATCGTATTGTTTTGGCAGATATAGAAGTAATCCGCGTCTTTTCTGAATTCGTTTTTGTCAAGCTCGGGGATCCTCGAGAAATTTACGTCCTTTGACGAAGCGACAGCCTTGACGTCGCCGTATTTTTGAGCTTCTTTATAAGCCTTTGTCGCGAAAGCGCCGCTGAGAACATAATCGGCCTTGCCCGATCCGTTCATAAGGTTAAGAGGGATGGCCGCGAACTGCGTCGAGGCTCCGCCCTGAAGGAAGAGGATCTTATAGTTGTCGGGTACATTCAAGATCTCCTTGAAAAGGTCTCTCGCTCCGAAGATGATCTCCTCATAGACCTTCGAGCGATGCGACATCTCCATTACCGACTGGCCGCTGCCCTTGTAATCGAGCATTTCCTCGGCGGCTCTGGTCAGAACCGATTCGGGAAGCATTGACGGACCTGCTGAAAAATTGTAAACTCTTGACATGTTTTCTGCCTCCTTAAAATAAAGTAAGAAATCCTTGAGACAATTATAAACCCTGCATTATGTACAAGTCAATACCCAAAGATTTATGAAAATAGCACAAATTCAGAGCATTTTTTTAAATAATTTATTCAAAATCCCGTTTATTTAAAAATCGAGCGGAAAGTGTTGCAAATTCTTTAAAAATGTTATAAAATATACGAACATATGATGTTATAAATTTTATTTATGTAGATCAAAAAACGAAAGGAAAATGATCATGAGCTTACTTAACAAAAAAACAGTGGAAGACATCGACGTTGCGGGCAAGCGCGTATTGGTACGCTGCGACTTTAATGTCCCGCTTAAGGACGGAAAGATCACGAGCGACAAGCGCATCGTAGCGTCGCTCCCGACGATCAACTACCTTATCGCCAACAACGCAAAGATCATTCTTTGCTCCCATCTCGGAAGACCCAAGGGCGAAGTCGATCCCGAATTTTCCCTTAAGCCCGTCGCCGTAAGACTTTCCGAGCTTCTCGGCAAGGAAGTAAAGATCGCCGACGACGTCGTCGGAGAGAGCGCGAAAAAGCTCGCTTCCGAATTAAAGGACGGCGACGTAATGCTTATCGAAAACGTCCGTTTCTGCAAGGGCGAAACAAAGAACGATCCCGAGCTTTCAAAGGAATTCGCCTCCCTCGCCGATATCTTCGTAAACGACGCGTTCGGCTCGGCTCACAGAGCGCACTGCTCGACCACGGGCGTAGCGGATTATCTTCCCGCGGTATGCGGATATCTTATCAAAAAAGAGATCGAATTCATCGGCGGAGCGCTCGAGGATCCGAAGCGTCCTCTCGTCGCCATCCTGGGCGGCGCCAAGGTCTCCGATAAAATAGGCGTTATCACAAACCTTCTCAATAAAGTCGACACACTCATCGTCGGCGGCGGAATGGCATACACCTTCTTCGCAGCCGAGGGTCATTCGATCGGCTCCTCACTCTGCGAAAAGGATAAGATCGAGCTTGCCGAAGGCCTTATCAAGACAGCCAAGGAAAAAGGCGTCCGCTTCCTTCTCCCGATCGACAACAAGGTCGGTAAGGAATACAAAGAGGATACCGAGTCCATGGTAGTCGATTCCGACGACATCCCCGACGGCTGGATGGGACTTGATATCGGTCCCAAGACTCAGGAGTTTTTCGCCGACGCCATCAAGGGCAGCGCTACGGTCATCTGGAACGGCCCGATGGGCGTTTCCGAATGGGATAACTTCGCTTCCGGCACGATAGCCGTCGCAAAGGCTGTCGCCGATTCCGGCGCTATCTCCATCATCGGCGGCGGAGATTCGGCCGCTGCGGTACAGAAGCTCGGCTTTGCCGACAAGATGTCACACATCTCCACCGGCGGCGGAGCGTCGCTTGAATTCCTCGAGGGCAAGGAGCTTCCCGGCATCGCCGCTCTCAACGAAAAATAATAATTAAGGAGTAAAGTTTATGAACAAGTCACTTCGCAAGGCAGTTATTGCCGGCAACTGGAAAATGAATAAGACTCCCGCCGAGACGACCGAGCTTATAAACAGCATAAAGCCTCTCGTAAAGGACGCTGACTGCGACGTAGTCGTTTGCGTTCCCTATGTCGATCTCTTTGCCGCTCTCGACGCCGTAAAGGGTTCTGACATCAAGGTCGGCGCGGAAAACTGCCACTGGGCAAACAGCGGCGCCTTCACAGGCGAGATCTCCGCGGATATGCTCAAGGCTATCGGAGTACCTTATGTCATAATCGGCCACAGCGAGCGCCGTCAGTATTTCGGCGAAACGGACAATACCGTTCATGACCGCGTAAGAGCGGCTCTCGACGCCGGACTTACAATTATCCTCTGCGTCGGAGAACGCCTTGAAGAGAGAGAAAGCAATATCACGATGGAAATTATCGGCGCCCAGGTCAAAATAGCGCTTGCCGGAGTTTCCGCCGAGGAGCTTTCAAATATCATTATCGCTTACGAGCCCGTATGGGCTATAGGAACGGGACGTACCGCCACCGCCGATCAGGCTGAAGAGGTCAACGGAAAGATCCGTGAGCTCATCGCTTCCCTTTATTCACAGGAAGACGCCGACAAAACAGTCGTTCAGTACGGCGGCTCGATGAACGCCAAAAACGCCGCGGAGCTTCTTTCAAAGCCCGACGTCGACGGCGGACTTATCGGCGGAGCGTCGCTCAAGGCTCCCGATTTCGCCGCGATAGTCGAAGCGGCAAGCAAGTAATTTCGCTTTTGAAAGGACAAAATAAAATGAGACCAAAGCCTGTCTTTTTATGCATAATGGACGGATTCGGCAACAATCCCGAGGTAAAGGGAAACGCTATTAAAGCGGCAAAGACTCCCAACCTCGATAAGCTTTTTGCCGAAAATCCGCTGACATACATCGGCGCTTCCGGACTTAACGTCGGACTGCCCGACGGACAAATGGGAAACAGCGAGGTCGGCCATACGAATATCGGCGCAGGACGCGTCGTATATCAGGAGCTGACAAGGATAACAAAGAGCATCGAGGACGGCGATTTCTTTACAAACAAGGCGTTCACCGCCGCTGTTGAAAACTGTAAAAAGAACGGTTCCGCCCTCCACCTCATGGGACTTCTTTCGGACGGAGGCGTCCACAGCCACAACACGCATCTTTTCGCGCTTCTCGAGCTCGCAAAGAGAAACGGCCTTGACAAGGTCTATGTTCACTGCCTCATGGACGGACGCGACGTGCCTCCGACGTCGGGCAAGGACTATATCGCCGAGCTTTACGAAAAGATGGCGGAGATCGGCGTCGGCAAGATCGCGACGGTCATGGGACGCTATTACGCCATGGACAGAGAAAAGCGCTTTGAGCGCGTCGAAAAGGCTTACAGAGCGATGGTTTACGCCGACGCGCCGAAGTTCGACAACGCCTGCGATATGATGGAAAGATCGTATAGTGACGGCGTCACCGACGAATTCATCGTCCCCTGCTGCGCAAACGACGCGGAGACGGTCAAGGCGAACGACAGCGTAATATTCTTCAACTTCCGTCCCGACAGAGCGAGAGAGATCACAAGAGCTTTCGTCGACGACGCTTTCAGCGGCTTTGACAGAGGAGAGAGACTTCCCCTTTGCTATATCTGCATGACGCAGTATGAAGCCGAGATGCCGAACGTGCTCGTCGCGTACGAGCCGGAAAGTATAGACATGCCTCTCGGAGCCGTTATCAGCGAACAGGGACTTAAACAGCTCCGCATTGCCGAATATACAAAATACGCTCACGTCACGTTTTTCCTTAACGGCGGCGAAGAGACCGTCTATGAAGGCGAGGACAGGATCCTCATAGATTCCCCCGACGTTCCGACATATGACCTGAAGCCCGAAATGAGCGCGTATGAGGTCACCGATACCGTTATCGACAGGATAAACAAGGATCTGTACGACGTGATCGTACTGAACCTCGCAAACTGCGACATGGTCGGACATACGGGCGTTTTTGACGCGGCGGTTGCCGCCGTCGAAGCGGTCGACACATGCGTCGGAAGGATTTGGGACGCCGTAAGCAAAAAGGGCGGCGTAATGTTCGTAACAGCCGATCACGGCAACGCCGACAAGATGATAGATACCGACGGCTCGCCGTTCACGGCGCATACGACCTTCCCCGTTCCGTTCGCCGTTCTCGGTTATCCGTGCGAGCTGCGCGAGGGCGGAAAGCTCTGCGATATCGCTCCGACGATACTCAAGGTAATGGGAATAGAACAGCCGAAGCAGATGACCGGAGTAAGTATAATTAAATAATCGATTTATCACAGATTATGATTGATCGCAAAATCGGGGCTGTCGCATTTAGCGAAGAACGAAAAGAATAAATAAAAACAGGGACTGTTTATCCGGAAAAATTCGGAAAACAGCCCTGTTTCGTTTTAATATAGAAAAATTGGTTTTGAATTATGATTCTTTTCTCGCCGTTTTTTCGCCCTCGACGTATCTTTATACGCCTATCGGGCGAAGAAAACGGCGTCTTCATCTAAATGCGACAGCCCCTGACTTTTTTCATTTATTATTTTTTTGTCTTGCGCTGTTTATCAGACTTTTTACTGTCTCGCTGTTTGACGCGGCGGCAAAAAACGAAACTGTTTCCGCCGCCCGCTTTACGATCGTTTTGTCCCATTCGCTTTCATCGGCGTATTTTATATCCTCCGGAAGCGTCGGCAATATATCGCGAAGCCTTCTTTTGAAATCGTCGTAGACACAGATATCGTCCCCCGTCCACGCTCTTTCGGCGACGGCTATGAGCCTCGGGAAGCCCATGTAACAAAGTCTGTCAAAATCTCGTATGTATTCCGTCCAAAGCTCCGCTTCGAGTCCGATCACCCTATCGCCGAATTGTTTTATCACGCCGTCGCTGTTATATGTCTTTTTAAGCGGCGTCATGCCGTAAGGATAATCGAGATAAAAACGGTAAAAATCCGATAAGATTATATCCCGACCGTCCGTCGCTTTTTTCTTTGTTTTACCGCCGTTATCGAGCCAGAACTGAACGGTGATGTCGCCGTTCAAATTGCCGCCCTTCAGGCTTTCGTTCCATGTCACGGCCTTTTTGCCGTTCTTTTTAAGGCGGTCGGAGAG
>JAILLJ010000096.1 GCA_024693205.1 Clostridiales bacterium
TTCGGATGGCGTCCCGTATGGCACGTCGACAAGGCGGTCAAAAAGACAGTCGAGTGGACAAAGAGCTATCTCTTCGGACGCGATATCCACGAGACGATGAACAACCAGATCAACGAATTTTTAAGCGATATAGATAAATAATTATAACGGAGAAAAGCCGATACACTCAGCGGGAGATAAACGATATGTTTGAAAATATGACCGAAAAACAGGCGCGCGAAAAAATACTGTCGGCCGTCGGAGAATACTGCGATAAATTTCACAACGTAAAAAAGGAATTCAAGGAGGGCGAACGTATCCCCTACGCTTCGCGCGTCTATGACAGAGACGAGATTATAAATCTCGCGGACAGCTCGCTTGAATTCTGGCTGACGAGCGGAAGATATACGGAGAAGTTTGAAAAAGAATTCGCCTCATTTTTGGGCGTCAAATCATGCTCGCTCGTAAACTCCGGATCGTCCGCTAATCTTCTCGCCTTTGCCGCGCTGACGTCTCCCCTTCTCGGTGAAAAAAGGATCAAACGCGGCGACGAGGTCATAACCGTCGCGGCGGGCTTCCCGACGACGGTCGCTCCGATAATCCAGTTCGGATGCGTCCCCGTATTCGTCGACATCACCGTTCCGGAGTATAATATCGACGTAAAAAAAGCGGAGGAGGCCGTAACAAAAAAGACAAAGGCGGTCATGGTCGCTCATACATTGGGAAATCCGTTTGACTTAAAGGCCGTCAAAGCGCTCTGCGAAAAACACGGTCTTTGGCTTGTCGAGGACAACTGCGACGCGCTCGGAAGCAAATATTACATCGACGGCGAATACAAATACACCGGCACCGTCGGCGATATCGGAACGTCGAGCTTTTATCCGCCTCACCATATGACTATGGGCGAGGGCGGCGCCGTCTACACGAACGACCCGCTGCTTTCAAAGATAATTCGCTCGATGCGCGACTGGGGACGCGACTGCGTTTGTCCGTCCGGCTGCGACAACTTCTGCGGCCACAGGTTCGACAAACAGTACGGCGAGCTTCCGCTCGGCTACGATCATAAATACGTCTATTCGCATTTCGGCTTTAACCTCAAGGCGACCGATATGCAGGCCGCCGTGGGCTGCGCCCAGCTTAAAAAATTCCCGTCCTTCATCGAAAAAAGAAGAAGAAATTTCCAAAGGCTTTACGACGGTCTTTCCTCTGTTTCCGACAAGCTCGTTTTGCCGGAGCCTTGTGAAAATTCGATCCCGAGCTGGTTCGGGTTTTTGATAACTTGCAGGGAAGGCGTCGACAGAAACGAAACGGTGAAATATATCGAAAGCAAGGGCGTCCAGACGAGAATGCTCTTTGCCGGAAACATAACAAAGCATCCGTGCTTTGACGCCATAAGGGAGGACAGGGACGCCTACAGGATAACGGGCGAACTTACAAACACCGACCGCGTTATGACAAACAGCTTTTGGATAGGCGTTTATCCTGGCATGACGGACGAGATGATCGACTATATGATAAAGGTCATAAAGGAAGCGGCGGGTAGTACCCGCATCCGTCGGTAATAATTAAATGATAATAAAAAAGGCAGACAGCGTGAAAAACCACACTGTCTGCCGTTGTTTTTATCAGGTTTTCGTCGACTGCGGTCGACGGCCAAAGGCTCTGCCTTTGGAATCCGCAAGCCTTTGAAAAGGCTTGACCTAAACTTTATTGCCCTATGTCTGTCGGCACTGCCGACCGGGCTCAGCCTTTTATTTTGATACGGATATAGTAACCTTTTCTCCGCCTGCCTCGATCTCCTTTGTCGCGTCGGCGGAAATGCTTTCGTTTATAAGAAGCTCGTTTGCGAGAAGCTCGGACGAGATATGCGCCTTGTTTTTATTGAGCGCCGAGGTTATGAATTCGCCGGCGACCGAGATCGAAGCGCGAATCCTTTGTTCAACGCTGTAGCCTGCCTCCTTGCGGAGAAGCTGGCACTGTCTTACGATATCTCTGATTATGCCGTCCTGGATAAGCTCGTCGCTGAGCGTTACATCGAGAGCAACGACAATATTTCCGACGCACTTTGAGCTTACGATGCCGTCCTTTGTTCTTGTGTTCTTGACAAAGAGGTCGTCGTCAAATTCGCCGTCGAAGCCCTTGACATGTACCTTTTGACCGGCGTTAAGCTCGGACACCATCGACTGCATCTCGTCGTATGATGCGTTTTCGAGCGCGGCCTTGAAATTGTTGACCTCTCTCTTTAAAACGGCTCCGGCCGCCTTGAAGTTTACGGAAAGATATGTGTCTTCGAGAACAGAGAAATCGGAGATATATTCTATCGTCCTTATATTCAGTTCGTCGAGGATGTTCTTTTCAAATACCTTGACCTCGTCAATTCCCTCGCTGTCGGAGCAGACATAGAGCTTTGACAGCGGCTGACGTACCTTTATCTGCTGTTCGTTGCGAAGGCGCATGGCCGTTGCGATAACGTCTCTCGCCGCCGCGGTCTGGGCTATTATGCCGTCATCTTCAAAGAGCTTCATCGGCGTCGGCCAGTCGGCGAGATGGACCGAGATCGGCGACGAAGGCATAACGACTCTCGTCAGCTTTTGCCAGATCACCTCTGTCATGAACGGTATTATCGGAGCCATTATTTTTACGCAGGCGTTGAGCGCGCAGAAAAGAGTATAATACGCGGTCATCTTGTCCGCCTCG
>JAILLJ010000041.1 GCA_024693205.1 Clostridiales bacterium
GCTCGATTTATCCATTATCCCGAGATAATACTTCCCGTCTTTCATAAGAAGGACAGAACGGTAGTCTCTTTCTTTATTCTTATCCCAGCCGCCCAGAAGCTGAGGATTTTCAAAATTAAGCTTGATTTTATCCTTGGAATACGGCTTGCGGGTCATATAATTTCTGACCTTGTCATAAAGATGATCTATTTCAAAGATCGACTCGATAAGGGGCAGGAACTGCCCGTAGAAAACCTCGTCTTTATCTTCCTCTTTACCTGTTCCGAGAAGAGGCTTCAAAAGGCGTTCCATATCTTTTATCGAATCAAGAAAAGCTTTGATATATTCGGTTGCATCTTTATCGGCGATCAGTTTCTTTTCGCTTTTTTCGGCGTGATCCGGAGCGAAGAGGTATTTTGCATCCTCGTATGCCGAGGTGATTTCACCCGCAATTTTCTCAACGGCCTCTTTGTAATACTCGGCGACGTTTCCTTTGGCTTTTTCGGTCTTTCTCTTTTCACCGAGACGCCGGATCTCACTTAAACTGAAGCTCTCTATTTTCTTAGCACAGGAAAAAAGCAAATTCAATAAACAACATCTTTTAAACAGCAGATAACAGTAAAAAACCTTTGTGTTTTTGACATTTTGCGGGGGATAAAAAATATAGCCAAGAATCGTTATATATAAACGACTCTTGGCTGATTTTTTGAAGGGGACACACGAAATTGAACAGAGGATCAAGCCTCATCAACCCTCTATTTTTTCGCCGTTTTCTTCCAGCATATCGAGATATTCGTCGTAAGTGATATAGTTGTCGTAAAAATGCCCCGCTGTGACGTCTATTATCCTGTTGGCGATCGTTTGGACGAACTGATGGTCATGGGATGTGAACAGAACGGTCTCGGGGTATTTGATTATGCCGTCGTTCAGCGACGCTATTGATTCAAGGTCGAGGTGGTTCGTCGGCTCGTCGAAGATCAGTACGTTAGCGCCGGAAAGCATCATCTTACAGAGCATACAGCGAACCCTCTCGCCGCCCGAAAGGACCTTGGCCTTTTTGGTTGCTTCCTCGCCTGAAAAGAGCATTCTGCCGAGCCAGCTTCTGACGTCCGTCTCAAACACGAGATCGGAATAACGTCTCAGCCAGTCAAGGAGCGAGTCCTCGCAGCCGTCGAAAAATGAGGAGTTGTCGCTCGGAAAATATGAAAGCGAAGTTGTAACGCCCCATTTGAAGGTGCCCTCGTCGGGTTCGAGCTCCTCCGTCAGTATTCGGAAAAGCGTCGTTTTCGCAAGAGAGTCCGTGCCGATAAAGGCTACCTTGTCGTGCGGTCTTATCACGAAGCTGACGTTGTCGAGCACCTTTCTGCCGCCTATGGTCTTACTTATCCCCGTGACGGTCAAGACCTCGTTTCCGACCTCTCTGTCGGGTTTAAAGGAGACGAACGGAAAACGCCTTGACGATACGGGCATATCCTCGATAACAAGGCTTTCAAGCAGCTTTTTGCGGCTTGTAGCCTGCTTTGATTTAGAGGCGTTGGCGCTGAAACGGGCGATAAATTCCTGTAACTCCTTGGCCTTTGCCTCGTTCTTTTTGTTGCGTTCCTTTAGTTGCCTTTGGGCTATCTGTGTATATTCGTACCAGAAATCATAGTTTCCGACATACATCGTTATCTTGCCGTAGTCGATATCGGCTATGTGGGTGCAGACCTTATTTAAAAAGTGTCTGTCGTGCGATACGACTATTACCGTGCTCTCGAGGTCGATAAGGAAGTTTTCAAGCCAGCGTATCGCTTCAATATTAAGGTGGTTCGTCGGCTCGTCCATGAGCAATATATCGGGATTTCCGAAAAGAGCCTGGGCTAAAAGCACCTTGACCTTGAGCTCGGTCGGGATCTCGCTCATCTTGAGATTATGGTATTCGTTTGTGACTCCGAGACCGTTTAAAAGTATCTCCGCATCGCTTTCGGCGCTCCAGCCGCCCATTTCGGCAAATTCCTCTTCGAGCTCGCAGACTCTTATGCCGTCTTCCTCGGTGAGATCCTCTTTTTCATAGATGGCGTTCTTTTCGTCCATGACCTCGCAAAGCTTCATGTTGCCCATCAGCACGGTTCTTATGACGTCGTATTCATCGAATTCAAAGTGATCCTGTTTTAATACGGATATCCTTTCACCGGGAGTCACGATGACCTCGCCCTTCTGCGGCTCGAGCTCTCCCGATAATATTTTTAAAAACGTCGATTTTCCCGCTCCGTTTGCCCCGATGAGACCGTAGCAGTTACCGTTTGTGAATTTAATATCGACATGCTTAAAAAGCTCTCTTCCGCCGTATTGAAGTCCGACGTTTACAGCGCTTATCAAAACAAAACAACTCCTTTGGTAAAAATTAACAAAACCATTCTTTATGGGAATCTCTGAAAATTCGACGTATTCGGATTGCGAGGAGATTTTTTAGTCAGATGAAACAAAAAGCGGAGTCAATACTCTGTGTATTGACGAGCATTTTTGTAAAATATGACGGAAAAAGATCCCGCAAGATGAATGCACGAGAATTTTCAGAGATGACCTTGTATTATTGCTTTTGCTGAGTCGGTCCGTAGTTTGCCGCGCCGGTATATTCTACATCGTCGGGCGTCGGGTAATATTTAGGCTCGTCGTCGTTTCTTTGATAGAGGCGGACATGCTCGCCGCGCGGATCGATATCGACAACGTCGCAGCCGCGCCAGTAAACGGTATATTCGACGCCTCTCGCCGTTTCTTTGACGGCCTTTGTCGTTATGTCAAAGCGCATTTCAAAGACGTCACCCGTCCGAAGTTTTAGGGAGAAAACTCCGTCTTTCTTTTCACACGGTATTTCTTTTCCGTTCAGCATAAAGCGAAGGCCGTCATGCATCCATTCGTAATCCCTGAAGCCTGCTTCGCAGTCCTTTTTTGCCGTCAGGCGGACAACGCCGTCATTCGGGATAAAGGACTCCATTTTAACTTCGTTTGTTTCCCTGTCGCAGGGGATGTTGACACAGAGAACGTCGCCCTGCTTCGCTATGCAGTTGTCCCAAACGATTTTGAGAGCAACGGGAGCCGTGCCGACACAGCAGCCGGCTATCGAACGGAACCTGCTGAGCGAGATCGAATTGGGTTCGCTGCCGCCGGTAAAGCCGCCGACCATCCTTTTATCTATATCGCGGTAGGTGACGCCGTTTTCGTCGGGCTTTGTGTTGTCGCATGAGACATAACCGGTATAGCGCACCTGATTTTCAACAAGCTGGTTCCTTGCGAAAAGGTTCATGTCGTTCCAATATTCGGAATATCCGCATTTGATAAGCTCCAGAGCGCAGACGATCATGTCCTTGATACAGCAAGTTTCGCAGTGTTCCTCCTCCATGGGATGCCACTGCACGTATTCCGGCACCCATCCGAAGCTCGACGAGATCGAGCGGACGTAGTCGTAGATAGCCTTGCCCTTTGTGATATATCTTTCCGTTTCGGTCAGTCGTCCGAGCTTTATAAGGCCGCAGGCGAACCACATCGCCGAATGGACGTGACCGAAGAACTCCATTTTATAATTAAAATATCTCGATACTCCGAGAAGATGATTGGCAATACCTGTTGCGAGGTCGAGAGCCGTTTCGTCGCCTTTAAGCTCATAGCGGTTTACGAGCGCTAAAAGCATGACGGAATTTCTTATCGACGTTTCGCCTCTGCCGGTATGTCTCGTCATATCGAAGCCGCCGTCCTTGAGATAGACGTCATTCGGAAATTCATAGATGGGCTCCGTCTCGACGAAGTCGCCCGACCAGAACGTCCTGACCTTTCTTTCGATGACGAGGCTTCTCATCCCGCGGATAAGCTCGGATGTGCGCTTTTCCGCCTCCTCGTCGTCGGGGTACTGCGCCGTTATGAGGTTGAGCGCCGGCAGGATATATCCCATCTCATGGAACGATGAATGGACGGTATGCGTCCACGGATATTTTTCACAGAAGCGAAGTCCGTGTTCGCCCCAGGACTTCATGAGATGACGTCTTAACGCCTGTTTGACTTCGTCTCCGTCATTAGTTCCGAGAGCGTCCATGGCCATGGAAAGCCCCTCGTACCAGGAGCCGACAAGCTCCGCGTCGTCAACGCGGCAGTGCGCGGCCTCGGCAGGCTTTTTGTTGGGCAAAAGAAGCCAATAGGGGAGATAATCCTCCTTTTCGTCGACCATGTTCGTGATATAGTGGTGGACAAGCCGAATACATTCCTTAGGATCAAATTTTTCGTACATGTCGGTAACTCCTTACAAGCGGGATTTTTAATAAATATAATACAATTATACATGTTTTTTACAAAAAGTAAAGTCCGTATGATCTGCGCGGAATAATTTTTATTTCAGCGGACAAAATAGTGTAAAAACATCCCGAAAGGAAGTAATGACATTGGCTGTGTCCGACAGTGAATACGGTAAAATGGCTAAGAAGATCTCTCCGCCGTCGCCCAAGGGGCTTAATATCATAAAGGCTTTTCTGATAGGCGGGATCATTTCGGCTCTCGGAGAAGGTCTCGGAATGATATATGAGAGGGCAGGGATAGGCGAAAAAGGCGTGAAGGCGCTCGTCCCGATAACGCTTATCGTTATAACGGCGGTGCTGACGGCGCTCGGACTGTTTGACAAGATAGCTAAGCACGCCGGAGCCGGAACGATAGTCCCGATAACGGGATTCGCAAACGCGGTCGTATCTCCGGCCATGGAGTTCCAGAGCGAGGGAAGGATACTCGGCACGGGTGCGGAGATGTTCAGAATAGCCGGTCCGGTCATCGTTTACGGAAGCTGCGCGTCGGTGATATATGGTTTTATATACTGGATATTTCAAAAATAGAAGGTACCTAACTATTTTTAAAACAAAGCATTTGGGAGAAGTGATCTATGGCAGTAAGACAGGGTCGGTACACGCTGACATTTCCCTCGGGGCCGGTGATAGCAGGCTCGGCGGCGGTCATTAGGTCAAAAGGTACGGGGCCGCGGATAAAGGCGGCGATAATCGGAAGGATACAGGACATGGGCATCAGGGACGCGAACAATATGGGCGCGGCGATGGCGCCCGCGGCATACAGAACGATAACGGATTTCCTTCACGATACAAATACGTTGCCGGAAAACTATGACATGATCTTAACAGGCGATCTCGGCTCCGTGGGCTCCAAGCTGCTTTGCGAGCTTATGAAGGAAAATGAAAATATCGACATAACACCTGTTCACGCGGACTGCGGGACGATGATATACGACCTCGAAGAGCAGGATGTTCACGCCGGAGGATCGGGTTGCGGCTGTTCCGGGGCAGTCGTCTGTTCATATATAACTCGGAGGCTTCGCGAGGGAGATATCGGGAAGGTGCTTTTTGTCGGTACGGGAGCGCTGATGTCGCCGGTCTCGACGCTTCAGGGGGAAAGCATACCCGGCATCGCGCACGGAGTACTTCTTACAAGAGAATAAAAAGGATGGTTATATATGGATACTATAATAAAATGCATGGATCGTATAACGATAATGACGAAAATCGTAAGGTTACTAAATAATTTATTCAAGATAACGTCTTTCATACTTGCCGGATTGACGATCGTAAAGGGAGCGGAAGCGGTTTACGCTTTTATAAAAAGATAAAAGTCGTTATATTACTCCGTAAAAAGCTTCCGGAACTGATGAAAGGATAAGGATATGCCTGAAAACGTAAAGACAGAACAGCTTGTGAAGACGCTGAAGAAATACAAAAGGTATTTCAGAAGGATGTATTCGCAGACACTTCCTAAAAAAGATAAGGAACCTTACGATGAGTGGCTGTGTGACAATTATTATATTTTCGAGCGAGAATGCATGTCGTGTATCTCATCCTTCAAAAACAGCAGATCGTCCTTTAAAAAAGGAAAAACAAGCCTGCCGCGAATATTTGAAATATGCATTGACGAGATATGTAAGGACGGCAAGGTGCCCGACGAAACGGAAATGACAGAATGTTTGGTGCCTTTCAAAATAAGCGGTCGGGAAGCAGAGATGCTTCCCGATTTTATAAGGTGCGCCATTCTTTTTACGGTACGAAAAAGCTTTGAAGCCGATAATGTCGAAGGAACGACGCTAATAGGAAACTGTGTCAAGTCACTGCGGCGAATGCCCGATATTGATTTTGAAAAGATAAACGATGAACTGAATCCAGTAGAAAAAATATTAGTTAGGGATCCTTCCGGTTCTTATCCTAAACTCGATGAAGCGTCAAAGGCGATGTACAGAGAACTTGTCGAGATAAGAGCCGTCAAGGAAAAGACTACGGGCGAGGAGATAGCGAGGGAGGCGCTCAAAAAGGCTCAAAAGGCCGAAACGCCAATCGACAGGTGTATAGAAAAGTATATCTTACCTGAAAAGAGAAGAAAGCTCGGAGCATTTCTTTTGATTTTAAAGCCAATACTTGCCGTTATCTTATCTGCCGCGCTTGCGACAATAACAAAAGCTCCTCGGTTTTAAACTGCGATCTTCTGATCTATTTTGAGCCGAGCCTCGCGCCTCCCGAGGAGGAAAGCACGCATCCGATGTTTTCAAAGCTCTTTATCGAGGACAGATACGACGACGCAAACAGGATCCTTACGTTCATAAGACGGCCTCGCGGCGACGGACATCCGGTCTGCCTTGCGGCGGGCTTCATCGAAAACATCGTCTTTTCCTATGAGACGTCGCGTGAAAAGCTTTTGAAATGCGGTTACGGGGAGCGTTCGCTGCTTCTCAGAGGCGAAACGGAATTTTCAAACGGGCGAGGAACGCCGGACGTCTGCGGCGCGTTCAAGGTGAAGCTGAAGCTGCCTGTTCGCGGGACGGCGGAAATTACGCTCGCTCTGGCGGCGGCTGCGACGGAAAACGAGGCGGCGGATAAGATACTGAAGATGAGGGAGAGCGGCGCTGTCAAAAAGGGAAGGGGAGCGCGTGAAATCTTCCTTGACGGCGGACTTGAGTCGGTATTGTCGGAAAAGATACTTCCGCGCATAATTTTCGGGCCATTCATGACAGGCGAAAAGAGAAAGGAACTGACGGAAACCTCCTGCAAAAGAGATACGCTTTGGAGCATGGGCATATCCGGCGACCTCCGTATGTTTTTTACGAAATCGGCGACAGGTCGGAGCTCATGTCGGTTTCGCCGTATATCAGGATAATAGAAAGGCTGAGACGCGTCGGGATACCGTGTGAGCTTGTAATAGGATACAGGGAGGGCGGCGAATACGGCACACCGTTCTTTTCCGCGATAAGCAAATGCGTCGAAAAAGAGATATCTTCGCCGTCCGATATGTCACAGGCAGGCATATATCTCGTGAATTTATCCCTTTTCGGCGCTTCCGAGACCGCTTTTTTGAGAGCGGCGTCGGTGTACGACGCTTCGGAAAACGAAAACGTCGAAAGAGAGACGGACGAGCATTGGAAGATCATGCGTCCGATAAGTTTTCGTCCGACCCGCACAAAGGAGGATACTGCCGAAAATGTAAGTGTATATACCTTTACAGATATGTCTGTAAGGGTGGGTGAAAACGGTATAAAGCCTTACAGACCATGGTGTTTTATACTTTCTGGCATTTCTTTCGGTACGCTCGTATCTGACAAGTCTTTAGGCTTTACATGGGCGATCAATTCGAGAGAAAACAAATTGACTCCGTGGAGCAACGACGAGCGAACGGATAACGACGGAGAAGCGTTGATACTCGATTTTAAGGGTCAAAAATACAATATGACGCTCAATTCGGAGGCTGAATTTTCGCCCGAGAGCGCAAAATGGTGCGGAAACGCGGGCGAACTCGAATATGAAATAACAGTGACGGTGCCGGAACGGGGCATGGTAAAGATGTGTTCCGTTAAAATAAGGAACAAAAGTCACAGACAGGCGGGAGCGGGCGTTATCTACTACGCGGAGCCTGTTCTCGGCGTTGACAGAACGTATCAAAGGTTCATAAAGGCCGAAAAAATACCCGACGGCGTTGTGATGTGCTCGTCCTTCGGCGAGACGGCGGGCTATTCCGCCCTTACCGTCGCCGGCGGCGCCGATTTCATCTCAGTCGACAGGGATGCGTTTATCTGCGGCGTTGAAGAGAGAAACGCTCCCGCGGAGCTGCTTAAAGCCGTCGATGAGACGGCATGGTACGGCGACAGATACGCGCGGGCGTTCTTTGACGACGGGACTCCGCTGGGAGTACGGGGCTGCGGAGAATGCGAGCTAGACAGCTTAGCGCAGTCGTTTGCTGTTTTGAGCGGGATGCCCGACAAAAGTCGGCTGAATAAGGCCGCAGATTCCGTTTTAAGGGAGCTGCTTGACGAGAAAAACGGTATTTTGAAGCTACTTTCGCCGCCTTTTAACGGCGGAGGAGCTGACGCCGGCTATATAACGTCATATCCGCCGGGGATAAGGGAAAACGGCGGTCAGTATACGCATGCCGCCGTATGGTTTTGCATGGCTCTTTTCAAGCTCGGACGCGAGGAGGAGGGCGCAAAGCTCCTGAAAATGTTAAATCCGCTCGTTTCTCTTTCGGGTGATGCGGAAAATGACATGTACAAAACGGAGCCGTACGCCGTTCCGGCGG
>JAILLJ010000166.1 GCA_024693205.1 Clostridiales bacterium
CAGAAAAGAGAAATTCTGTTTGTTAACAGCAAAACTTAACAAAAAATTCGGGCAGGTAGCGTTGATAAATTATCACACTATCTGCCCGACTTGTCTGTCGGCACTGCCGACCTTTTTCGTTCTTCGCTAAATGCGACAGCCCCTTTTTGTTTGAACAGATCTGTTTATTTATTATTTCAGAAGCTTTGCTTTCATTTGATTCATTACCGCCAGCAATATAGTAATGCTGTAGAGCTTTTTCTTCAAGGTGAACATCTTTATCTTGTCGTTTCTGCTGTTGAAACGGTCTGTCGGGATATTCCCGATCGCGTCCTCGACGTCGTTCGTCTTTACGATATCTCTCAGCCATTTTACCTTGCGGGCGAATGAGTAGGGAGAGAGCGCGATATTTTTTACCCCTATCATAAGATCGCGGATCTTTAAGTAGCGAAGCTCGTTTATAAACATCTTATCGTCATTAACGCCCCAGACGTCGATAAGCTTTTTGGCCTCGTTTGAAAGATAGAAGTTGTCGTCGACGCGCTCGGGATGATATGATCCGGAGATCGAGCCGGCTCTGTGGATATAGTGATAAAGCGGTTTGTTGACGCCGACGATGCAGGCGGGATCGTTTTCATAGACGTTAAAGAGGAACATGCCGTCCTCTCCCATCAATACTGCGGGAAAGCGCTTGTCGCCTATTATACTCCGCTTAAATACTTTTGTGAATATAAGAAAGCTTGAGGCTATCTCCGGGAACACCCTTCTGCACGGATCGTCCCTGTAAACGCCGTTTATCGGAGATTTAATCACGGCGACTGACGTGTTGCCGTGCCTGTCCTGAGTCTCTTCATACATGCCGCAGTAGACGATATCCGCGTTGTTTTCCTCGGCGGCGCCAAGCATGACCTCAGCGTAATCCGGCTCGATATAGTCGTCGGGATCGAAAAAGTTTATATACTCCCCTGTCGCCGCCTCAAGTCCGGAGTTTCTCGCAGGACCGAGTCCCCCGTTCTTTTTATGTATTACCTTAAAGCGCTTGTCCTCACTTGCCGCCGCGTCGCATATTTTTCCGCAGTTGTCCTTTGAGCCGTCGTCGACGAGCACCGCCTCCCAGTCGGAGAAAGTCTGAGCCTTCAGGGAGTCTATCGCTTTCTGAAGATATTTTTCCACTCCGTAGATCGGTAAAACAAATGTTATTTTCGGCATGAAAGCACCTCCGTCGGTAATCCGATAATTTTGAACAGCTTTGAAAGTTTAACGGCGTTTATGATCCTGCAAAGGATATACGGCAAAACAAGACTTGCGATAAAGCAAACGGGCACTACAATAAGTACGGGAAGCTTTAAGCCGTCATAAAGGATCATTCCGATAACGGCGCAGCAGAACGGCTGATGATAGATATAATAAGTCATCGAATGCTTGCCGAGCGATTCGATCAGACTTAACCTCTTTTCAAGAAGGAAGGAGACAGCCATTATGCCGAATGAGACGAAAAATACGACGACAAACTCCGAATATCCCAAAACAAAGCTTAATACCCATGAAGAAATGTCCTTGCCGTAAGACAGGATATGATAAGCGATAAGGAATGCGAAAGCTGCCGCGCCGGAAAGTGTGAGCGGCTTCGCGTTTTTTTCGGGCATTTTTGCGTCAATCAGAGTTCCCAAAAGGAAGCAAGGCCATTTTTGTAAAAAGCCCTTTATGACCCAAAGAGCGTTCCAGCGTTTAAACAGCGCCTCGCCCGCCGCCGTTACGTCGCCGTTTGAGAAGGCTTTTGATATGAATATCCAAAACTCTCTTCGGTCAAGCGTGAAATAAACAGCCGGCACGAGGATGAGCAATATGATCTTTAACGTTTTCGCTCCCTTTTCGCCCCAAAATCTGTCAATAAGAAATGTCACGACAACGGCGAAAAAGAGAGTGTTCAAAAACCAAAGGTGGAAGGAATAAGGATTATTGTTACAGAGCATCCCGATAACGTATTCCTTTAACGAAACGCGGGTGTCGGACAGCATGTCGCCTATCCGCGGCAAAAAGCTCGCGGCGAAAAATATCAGGTAGATAAGAACGGAATAGCTGAACCACGGGAGCAAAAGATGCTTTGCCTTGTCTCCGATATATTTCGGCGGGAAGTCCGAGAGATGTTTTTTAAGCGTCAGTCGATAGCTTATGCCGGACAGCGTAAAAAACGTCGACACATGGAATGAATAGACGATACTGTACGACAAGGCGCACCAGGCGTATGTATCGCGCATGGAGTCCCTGAACGTATGGCCGAATATGACAAAGAGGAGCGCAATGCCCTTTGCTATGTCGATATATGCTATTCTTTTTTTATCTGCCGGATTACTTATCTCTCTCACTCATTTCAAGATATATTTCGGAAAGCTTCTGAGTCTCGGTTACGATATCGTATCCCGCTTTTCGGATAAGCCTCGTTCCCCTCTCGCGGTCGCCGTTTTTTTCGGCGGCTTTGATTATTTCAAAGGCCCACTCCTCGTTTGACTTTGAAAGACTTATCGTCTCGGACAGATCGAGGATGACCGCTTCATCTGTCACCTTGTCGGAATAAATGCACGGAAGTCCCGACGCCTGAGCCTCTATCCCGACGACGGGAAGCCCCTCAAAAAGCGACGGCATCACAAAAGCGTCCATCGCCATATACCATTTTTCGACTTCTTCGCAAAGGCCTGTTAAAATAACGCTGTCGCTTATCCCGAGCTGTGACGCTTTGCTTTTTACCTTATCAAAAAGCTCGCCCTCGCCTATTAAAACAAGCGCGGAATCGGGCTTTTGTTTAAGCACGGCGGAAAAAATTTCGAGAAGCCTCATATGATTTTTTTGGACGTTGAACCGTCCGACGTGACCCAAGACAAGCTTTTTATCTAAGCCGTATCTCTGTCTCATCTCGCTTCTTATCTCGCTGTCGAACGCGAACTTTTCAAGGTCGATGGCGTTGTTCATTATATGGCCGCTTTCGCTCCAGCGTTTCTTTCCGAAATAATAAATCCCGGCGTCCGTTCCGCATCCCCAATAGTCGGTAGCGGCGTAAGGCAAAAGAGCCTTACAGACCATTTTGAGCGGCCATTTGTAGTCGCGGATTATCATTGTGTTGTGGGCGTGCGCTATCCTTACGGGAAGTCCAGCCCTTTTTGCTCCCTCGAGCGCGTAATACGCCATCGCCTCGTTGTGGGCATGGAGTATTTTTATCGAGTCGTCCGACAGAAGCTCCTTCATAAACGACATATATTCCGGTATTTTGACGGGGTTTAAGCCGGGGCTTAAAAAGATGCGTCCGCCCATACTGCGGATCTCGTCGTCGTAATCACCGGGCTTTTTCTTATTGCATATAAAATCAAACTGTATCTTATCCCTGTCGATACGGCGGTAATAGTTCATCAGCATCGTCTCTATCCCGCCTCTGTCCATGTTGCTGACAGAATGTAATACCCTTATCATAAAACGTCACCGTCACTTTTTCAAGGCAAGTATGGCATTGTATGTCCGCTCACAGTTTTTATCGTCTCTTAATGGGAAAAACCCCGCCGATCTCGCACGGTAAAATTCATCGGGCAAAAGATCGTTTTCAAGGCGCTTTTCGATCTCGGCCAAAAGCGAATCCTCGTCTGTTATGACGGGGCCGAAGCCGAGTTTCCTGTAGTCGAAATAGCCCTTTTGATAGTGATATTTTGTGAAATCCTCTTCGTCGAACTGATAATAGATGACAGGCTTTCCGAGGTAGGCGACGTCGAAAAACACGCTCGAATAATCTGTTATCAGCATCGCGCAATCCATCAGAAGCTGTTGTACGTCGTGCGTCTTTTTGCTTGCGATAGTTATTTTATCGGAGCTTGTCTTAAACAGCTCCATATATTTCTGCATTTCGATATGGGGATAAAACACAAGCCGACAGTCGTATTTTTTAAGCATCGCGTCAAGCTTTTCGGAATTTAAGAGAGACACGAACGCCTTACAGTATTCCGTGTCCTTGAACGCGTCTCCGGACGGATAATAGGAGCCTCTCCACGTCGGCATAAGTAATATCTCTCTTTTGGGAATGCCCGCTCTTATCAGGTTATCAAAGCGGCAAAGGCCGACATATTGTACGACGCCCTCGGGATGATTGAAAGTGCTTTTGATGTAATCATATTCCGGCTTCGCGCCGCACGTAAAAAGATCTGTACGGAAATTCGGGTAATGCTGCCACTGCATCTCGTCCTTGATTATGCCGTGGCGAATGAAAATCTGTTTTCCCCTCGCCTTTATGCCTTTTGCAGCCAAATGATAGTATAAAATAAGGTCGGGCGCGCAGGGCTGGATATGGGTGCCGACAAGATAATCGGCGCTGAAATAAAGAAGAAGATGGCGAAAACTGCCCTTTCTTACATTGCCGCCGAGTTCCCTTATCTTTTCGATATCCTCGCTGTCGTCCGTGATTATGTAATATGAATTTATCTCGGGATGCTCTTTTTTCAGATAGCGGTAAAACCAATATCCGTTATCTCGTGCGTCGTCTCCCCTTTCGCAGACTATCCACGCGTGTCGGAGACTTTTGTCAAACAGCTTCATGACCGCTCCGAGAGGAGTCAACGTCGCAAGAAACGTTATCTGTTTAACATAGTCGAATGCCCTTGAGATCTTTTTTTTCACAAAACCACCTGTTTCATGTTTGATATATAAGCGACTTTATCTGTCTTTGCATTTCGCCCTTGTCCGGAGCGCTCCACCTTTTTTCAACCTTTTCGTGTTTCGTCGTTCCGAACGCATATGCGAGCGGGATCAGCCTTAATCCCATCGTACACCAAAAATAGAACGCAGTGTTGTCCGTCATATATGTAAACGTCATATATGTCAGAAGAGACATATACAGCACTCCCGCCTTGGGACTGAAATGCTTGCAGAAAAAAACGGGATAGACGATATATGTTATACCCGCCCAAAGGCAGAAGCCGGGAAAACCGAGTTCGACGAAAACCTTTAAAATATCGTTGTGGAACGGATATGCGTGGGTAAGTATCCCGCTTTCATACCATCCCTTAACTATGGCGTCGACAGCCTCAAATCCGAGTCCCATATATGACGGCTCGAACCTGTAGTACTTTTTGGCAAGCTCCCAGATATATTCGCGTCCCATCATGTCGAAATTCACCTTGTCCATAAGGCGTATGAACGAGCCGGTCCTAACGGAATAAAGATATACGAACAAAAACAAAAACCACAGAACGCCGCCGGTAATGACTATCTTTGTTATGTTTTTTCGCCTTAATACGATAAATCCGTAGATAAGCGAAGCTACGATGGCGATGACCGCGACACGCTTAAGTCCGACCGCAAAGAAAAAAATCGAAACGATTATGCCGAACCGCCGCTCCTTCTTTTCTTTTTCGGTACCGCGCGGCGCGAAGAGCAAAAAGTAGATTATAAACTGACCGAATAAAAATGTTACGTCGTGGATCTCAAGGCTTCTTGCGTACCCTTCTGCCGTTCCGAACGTCGAAACGCAGACCCATAACGATCTTAAGCTCTCTCCTACGCCGTAATTCGGCATTTCAAGCAGCATTATCGTCCCGTTCATGATGGAAAGCCCGAGAAAAAGAAGATACACGGCGCGCTGTCCGAAAATATATACGGCGCATACCGCGGCGGTTATCGAGACGAGCTGGAACGCCATCTTTGATCCGCCTCTTATGATCGAGCTGAAGGACGTAAAGTCGAGCACCCAAATGATAAGCGACCAAAGCATTATCACAAGTATAAGTGAAACGTACGCCATATATGGCTTTACGAAGCTTTTTACAAGGTCGAGATCGTTGCTTAAAAGAAAACAGAGAAAAGCGAGAGCTATTACTCCCGCCGTTATCGCCTTCGGAAGTCCCGCAAGGATGACGTTGAGCCTCGTCCATTCGCCTATAGACGAGAGAATTATCAAAAAAACATATAAGACCTTATACCAAACCTTTCGGTCAAATTCCTTTACGGAACCGTCCGAAAGACGTTTAGCTTCGCCGAGATAATCTTTTTTTGTCAGTACCGCCGAGACATCGCTCATAAATATACCTCTTATCTCATAAGACGGAACAGCTTGCCCTGGGCCGTCCAAAGACCGAAGTCATATGTCAAAAGCGCCTTTTCGCCGATGCGTAAGGCGTACGGTAATTTTATATCGGAGCTTATTCGGTTTTCGCCGTAAAGCCTTGCGCAAAGCTTAAAGATGAGCTCGCGTGTTTCTTCGCTTAAACCTTCTATGTTTTCGGAGCAGTAATTTGAAAGCTCCATGATAAGGCTCATTCGATAAAGCTCATCGTGCGGGAGGGCTAAAAAGCCGTCTCCCTTTAAAAGCTCCTCTGTTATCCAGTAAGCCTGCATCGCTCTCGGTTTTCCCTGCGACGTCGACGTTATGCCGGAGCTGTTTTTTCTCCACGCGTAAACTACGTCGCTTATCGCCGAGACGACCTTTGCGCTCCTGAAAACGAGAAAATGGATGATCGCGTCCTCAAAGCTCGTATAACCCGACGGAAAACGAATGCTTTCAAACAGCTCGCGCTTATATATCTTTGCCCACGGCATACCGGGAAGGTCGAATATATCGGCTCTTTTTTCGCCCGTATAGTTTCCCGAGACGTACTCCTGAACGTATCCGAAGGAGCCGTCGTCATAGACGTATTTCCAGCCGCCCTGTACGATATCGGAGCCGTTTTTTTCAGCGGCGTCATAGAGCTTTTCGATCGCGCCCGGAAGAAGGATATCGTCGCTGTCGGTAAACATAACATATTTTCCTTCTGCCCTTAAAAGTCCCGCGTTTCTCGCGTTCGCCGCGCTGCCGCTGTTTTCCTGCGTCACGATCTCTACGTTTTCATTGTCACTGTATTTTTTTAAAAGCTCGGGCGTACTGTCGGTCGAGCCGTCGTCGACGACTATCACCTGAACGCCTATCCTCTTTGACCGGTTTAAAACGCTGTCGACGCACTCGATCAGATATTTTTCGGCGTTATACGCGGGAATAACGACGGAGACGTCGACTCCGCTTTTTTCGGGAAGAAGCCGCTCCGTCGGATATGACGCTCCGACGGGTTTTTTATAGACCTTTTCCGCTTCTTCCAAAGCTTCTTTTATATCAAAATCACATGGAATGCGCCTGCTTTTAAGCTTCCCGAGAACGCATGCCGCAATACTGCCGCATACCTTTCCCGCCGCGGCCGCCAAAAGAGACACGGGGGCGAGATGGGTCTTGCAGTACATAAGCTGATACGGCCTTTGATTTTTAAGCATACGCGTTCTCCTTATCGTTCATCACTCGGTGTTGTTCTTCCCGGAAACATCTTCGATATCGAAGGTGCCTTCGGGAACGGTGAACTCCTCGTCGTCGTTCGACTTTTCGTCCTTCGGCTTGGTTTCCGTTTCTTTACCGCTTTCCGCTCCGTTATCGTTTTCGCTCTTTTCCTCGATCTTTTCCGAGGCATTCTCCTTCGGTTTATCGCCCGATTTTGCGTCGGGAGCGCCCTTCGTATCGTTTTTACGAAGCTTGCCCATTGTGCATTTTATGAGCTGACGCACCTCGTAGATGCCCTCGTCCGTCGTTGTCGAATATGCCGCTTCGTATGTTATTTCGTAGTCGGGATTGAGCTTGTTGTAAGAATCGACCTGATCCCTTAAAATGCCGAGGATGACCTCCGCCTTTTTGGAGTTGCACTGCTCGAAGAACGCAAGAAATCTTCCGGCGTCGTTGTAGAATACGTTTCTGCCGTGTTCGTCCATCGCGTCAAGAAGCATGGCAAAGTCGTGGAGGACGTTGTTGCCGACGCTGTAGCCGTATTTTTGAGTTAATTTTGCAAGGCCGGTAAAGTTGAACGCCATACAAGTTATGTTGTCAAGCAGCAGCGTCTTTGACTGCTTTTCGATATAGAGGTCGCAGCTCTGGCGGTTTGAAAGTCCCGTCTTTTTGTCGACATAGAGATAATAGTTGATTATATCGCCGGCACGTCCTAAAACGATGGCGCCGATAACGCCGACGATAATGAAAAACAGAAGCGCGAGAACTACATATTTTTTTACGTTTACGGCTTCCTTTACCCTGACGGAGCTTTCGAGCTTCAGGTAGTCGGCGCTGAGAGCGCGGTTCAATTCCTTGCTCGTCTCGTTGACGATCTTATAATCCTCCGTAAGAGTCTTTTCGTATTCGTTTATCTGTTTTTCAAGCGCGACATGAGCCTGTTCGCTTCCGCTTGAACCGGCGTCGGTCTTTTCAAAAACAGTAAGGAAATATTTGAGATGGTTGCGGTCGACCTCGTCGGCTTTTATCGTCTTGTCTATCTGGACATATTTTAAGATAAGCTCGTCATAGGTCGTCTGTTTGTTGCCGTATTCCTTTGTTCCCTCGACGTCCTTTATGATATATCCGGAGGAGTTTTCGTCTTCGCTCTTTTCCTCATCGCCGAAGTTCGATCTTTGGATCTCCTTGTTTTTATCGGCAAAATTGTCGATAAGCTTTTTAAGATAGCTCCTTTGACCGACGTTTACCTTTTCGTCTCGCTCGCTCTGCTTTATCTTATCGGAAAGGGTCTGGCGCGTCAAAATAACGTCCTTTGCCTGCGGCCCGTTTATGACGGACTTATAGAGCTGGGGCACTACGTATTTATAATATTCGTTATAGATATCGTAGAGGTCGGCATAACTGCTTCCCGTCACCGAGGAGCGGAAATGCGGAAACTTCTCTTTTTTATCGCGCACAAACGAGAGCATGTCGCGCGTGTCGTGGTCGAGAATATAGACGCATTCAAAGTAGTCGTAACCTCTTTCGAGCAGGTCGGTCGACGAGTCGAGAGAAAGCCTGTGTTCGACATATTTTTCGGTATAGAACGAGCAGTAGCTCTGGATTATCGCGTCGAGCACTTTTTGGGCGTATCTCGCGCCTTTCTTCCCGTCGACGACAAGGGTGACGCGGTATGCGTCGGGGAAAAATTCGGGGTCCTCGCCCTTTTCGATAAGAGCTTGGTTAAGACTCTCCTGCTCCTTTGAGACGACCGACTCCACCTTACAGTTGGAACGGATTATATCGGGAGTGCCGTTTATTTTGAGCGATTCCATCGCCGATGTTACGACGGCGGAAGAATATATCTCATTCACGTCGAGCGCGGTACCGTCGGGGGTATAGCCGTTTTTTATCCCGTCGTTTGTATAGCGTATTACCGCCGAAGCGGTATACTGTTGTTTTCTCACGCTGTACATATAGATAAGTCCCGAGCCGACAAGCGCGAGGATAAGGACAAGAGCGCTGAATTTTTTTAAGTATCGCAGAATCTCAAACTTTTTCATTTCCTGCCCTCCTCCGTTTTCTTTACTAACGCTCTGATAAAGAACACTCCGAAACAGACTGAAAGGAATACGAATATCTCCGCCGCCGTCTTTGTTACGTCAAGGCGGCTCAGCGTCGAGGTAACGTCGTAGTTGTATGTGATATAGTTCTGAGTTTTGTATTTGATATATGCCGTGTCGATATGACAAAGCTTATCGACTATTCCGTCGAGCGTTTTTTCAAGCTCGTCGACAAGGCGGTTGGCCTCCTTCAGATTGACTGCGCTCTCGTTGCCCTCTTTTATCTGTTTAATGACATATTTTGTCGCCTCGATTTCGTCTCTTATATCCGTTGCGTCCTGAAGCGATTTATCCGAGCTTTGTGCCATATCGTCAAGAGCCGTTCTCGTCCTCGACATATAATATTCGTTTTTCTCGTCTACCGTGGGGATAAGGACGATACCGCTCATCTCCGTATCGTAAAGCTTTATCCCCATGTTGTCGGAACCATAAAACGCCATGAGCTTGTCGTAATCTATTTTTTGAACGATGTTTTTAAATTCGAGCGTCGAAATGAGCGAGGTGCTGTTTGCGGCGACGCTGTTTTCTTTTACATAAGCGAAGACGGCGGGTATATCGTAATTATTCATCTGGTTTATCATCTTTTTGACGGAGAGGAAGCTGTATCCCGTATCCTTGTCGATAAAGCTCGTGCTTTCACTGATGCGTTGTTCGACGTAACGCTCTACCCTGTCAAGATGTATCTGAAACTCGACAAGCTTCAAATACGGCTCGGACATCGAGAAATCTGCCTGCTGAAATGAGAGAGCCGCGGAGCTGTCGCCGTAGTTGTTTAGGAAATATTCGGTATAGGCGGAACAGATTATCTTGAGCATATTCATGGCGTCCGGTCTTGAGACACCGGATTTTCGGCTGTTATAAACGATACGGTAAGTCGTGCTGATATAAAGCTCGTCGTCGCCGTTAGCATACGACGGATATATGCTTATACCCTTTGCAAGCTCGTCGGGCTTTATTTTTCCATCGAGGCCTGCGGAATTTATCGCCGCAGTCATGACCTCGTCGGACACAAATTCGTTTATGTTGAAAAGCGTAGAATTGGGATTCAGTCCCTTCGACGCCTCGGAGTAGTTCAGCGCAAGCTGTACCGAAGCGGTAGAACCGTTCAGTATAAAATGAAAGACGCTGAGGATGACCGCCATAACTATACAGACGGCAAGCAGCCTGTATTTGTTATGCCAGACCTTATGCAAAGCCTCTTTCAGAGATTCAATGAGTTTAGCATTCATCTGACTTCCGCACTTCCTTTAAAAGCCGTTTATTATTACCTGACAAAAAACTTAATACTTATTTACGTCGATAACGGAAAGCTCGTGGGGATTATGTATCCTCGGAACGAACGATGAGTCGCCGAGCCCTCGGCTCACTATTACCGGCTTTCCTTCAAAATTATATTCTCCCGCGTAAACCGACGGCAAAAAACCCTCCTCCGCCGAATAAAAGCCGCCCAGCCTCGGTATCCTTATAAGTCCGCCGTGGGTATGTCCGCTTAGACCGAGGTCAAAACGGTATTCCGAAAGCTGATTTTTAAAAAGAATCGGTATGTGCGCCAGGACGACGCGAAGGGAGAGGTAGCTTGACGGCAGACTGTCCATGAACTCTTTTGTGCCGTATTTTTCAAAGTTTTTATTGTTGCCCGAAAGACCGACGAGTTCGACCGTGTTTTCGCCGAGCTTCACCGTCACCGACTGATTTCGGAGTAGGTGAAGACCGGATTTTTCAAACATTTCCGGAAGAAGCTTATCGTTATCGAGGTAGAGCCGCTCCTCCTCGTGATTTCCGAGGATCCCGTAAAACGGCGCTATCTTTGAAAGCTTTTTGCAAAACTCCAAAACGCTTCCGTAATCCTTGTCGGAATAAGGTATCAGATCGCCGCCCGACAGGATAAGGTCGGGATGGAGCGATTTCACCTCGTCTATGATCTTCGCGTTGCCGTCTCCGTAATCCTTCATCTCAAGGTCGGTGATAAATACTATCCTCACGTTGCTTTTAACCTGACTTGAGGCAATATGGTAAAACTCGGTCTTATATCCGCTGTATGTATAAACCATATAGCCGCATATAAGCCCGACAAAAAAGACGGCAAAGCCCAAAACGTACATGAGTCGGAACAACCTTGTACGCTTTGACGCCTTTTGCTTTTTTCTTCTTTTCATTTTATTTAACTCCCCCACAGCAAGGTCGATTTGTCGAAAGAAGCGGCGATATCGTTTTATCACCGTTATTCATTTTCTTCAACGGCGTCGCCGCAGTCATTTTTTGAAGAAGGCAGGCTTTCGGCGCTTTTCACTGCCGCGCCGCCCCTTTTTACGGCTTTTCTTACAAATTCGGGCAGGCTTTTATATACCTTGAAATCGGAAAGGGCGTTTACAAAGGCAAATATCGGGACTACCCAAAGCGCGTTGAGCAAGGCTTTTCCGCAGACGTAAAGATACTTCATCGCTGCCGAGCCATCCGGGCCGATATAACCCGCCGTGCTCATATAGCCCCTTTTCCACATAAAGAAAAGTATTGCGAACATCAACGCTCCGTTAAGTAACAGCCTCTTATATGTATTAAAGCACGATCTTCCGAGGATTTTTTTATTGGTAAAAAAGATAAGCGCATTCACGCTATAAAGGAGTGCGATAATAGTACCGGCAAGACATCCGGCTATTCCCCAGCCCCTCATGTTTAAGAGAAGCGTCGCCGCTACAGAGACAGAAAGATTCAGCGACGCCTCGATTATCGCCTGATGGCGCGTTTTGTCGAAGCTCCCGTCGTAATTGAGCGCCTGTGTCATCGGCACTTTTACATGGATAAGAATGTATGACACCGAGAAAAGAACGAGAAGCACGGCATTGATGTATTCCGCCGAGTAATCCACTCCGCTCGTGTATATGTTTATAACGGGAAGCAGAAACGCGGTGATAAGCGTATATCCGATAAATATCAATGTAAAAAATACCGCCTCATAGACCTCGTAAAGCTTTAAAAACTTATCTCTGTCAGTGTGGAACATCTGTCCGAGGCGGAAGCTTATACCTTCGGTAAATGACCTGACAAGCTTTTCGATATTGCTGAAAAACAGCGAGTAGATCGTATAGATGCTCGCTTCCTTAAGTCCGCACATTGTGGAAATGATTAGCATGTCCGTGTTGGTGAACATCAGATTTGCTATCTGATGGACGAGCACCGAATTCTTTTTTTTCAGCGCTTCAAGATCGGGCTTCGCGTGGATATCAAGCCACGGGTACACCTTTTTGATATATAATAACACAATGGGGAACTGGAGCACCGCGGGCAGGCAGTATGTGACCTGGATAAGGATAAGGTTGTTTGTGAAAATAAGCGCAAGAAGCCTTAAAACATTGCTGACAAAAAGCATAGTCGTCGAAAGGCGCTTTATCACATATGACTTTCCCTCGACCTCAAGGAAGATACGGTATTTACCCTGGATTAAAAATCGCAATACTCCCGGTATAGAGTAAAGGATAACGATTATAAAGACAATGACAGGATGAGGATAGTCTTTATATACCACTATCGAATAGAGGACTCCGAACACGACGGAGATAAGCGAATAAGCTATGACGACGCGGCGGTAATAGTGGTGGGTCGCCGAAACGATACTGTTTATCCTGTCTCTGTCGTCTAAAGCGACGGGCTTATAAAGAGCCTGCTGTGACGCCATTCCGACGCCCGCCTCAAGGATTATCATATAAGCGTAAAGCTGTTTAACGGTATTTACAAGTCCGTTGACCTCAGAGCCGAAGCTTGAAAGATAAAGCTTAGGAACTACCAATCCGAAAGCGAGAATGGTAAATTCATATAACAGACTTGAGACGATATTTTTAGCGACGCGCTTGTTTTTTTCGCGACTGTCTACAATAGCCATTCAACGCTGTTCCTTCCTTCAGATCACTTCATCATAAAGCTTTTTATATTTTTCAACGGCATCGTCGTAGGAATAATTTTTAAGGATATATTCCTTTTGTTCGTCCTTGAATTTGTTTTCGGGCGGCTCGCTCAAAGCCTTTTTAAGAGCTTCCGTGAGGGACTCGACGTCCTTCACCTTAAAGACATATCCGAAATCCTTTAAAACGTCTGTATTTTCTCTTATATCGCTGACTAAGCATCTCGTACCGCACGACATCGCCTCGAGGAGCGTCAGCGCAAGTCCCTCGATATGGCTCGGCAAGACAAAAAGCGAAGCGTTGGAATATAGCTCGTTCATCATCCTTCCGGAAACGAAGCCCGTAAAAATGATATTTTCCGAGGACGACGCCATTTCTTTTATCTCGCGCACAAAGTCGGTATCCTCTAATTCCCCGGCGATAACGAGCTTTTTATCTGTTTCGGTCTTAAGATAAGCCTCGATAAGTTCGCGCAGTCCCTTTTCGGGAGTCAGCCTTCCGAGGTAAAGGATGTAACCGTATTTTTCAAGGCCGAATTTTTTACATTCCTCGATCTCAACTTCCTCTACGGGCGTTATCGCGTTTTTTATCAGCGTCGTCTTTCTCCCGTATTTTTCGAGGAAATATTTTTGGACGTCCTCCGAGAGGACTATCACCTCGTCGGCGTATTTAGCCGCCGTCTTTTCACCGAGCTTTAAATACCACGACGCAAATTTTCCCCATTTATTCCTCTGCCAATCAAGCCCATGTATCGTCGCTACTGTTTTTATTCGGAGAAAATGCGGGATAAACAGAGCCGCAGATGGGCCTATCGCGTGATAATGTATTATATCGTACCGCCTGAAAATTGCGTCGAATGTAGCGGTAAACGAAGCAATAACGGCGTCGGAGCCGCCGCTCCTTAACGTCGGAGAGCCGCGCCTCGTAACGCCCATCACCTTGTCTTTTTTATGTTTTCCGCGGTTATAGACCGTTATATCGTACCCGTCGCGCGCAAGAAATGAAGACAGCTCGAGAACGACTGTCTCAACTCCTCCGGAGCGCGACGGAAAATCCTTATGACCGATCATCGCGATCTTCAAAGAAACCATTCCTCTCTTTCGGGATCATTCACCCTCGCCCGACAGCATTGCTATCACCGTTTTGAAAATGATCTTGATATCCATAATTATCGTCCTGTTGAGGATATAGTCGATATCCATCCTCACCCACTCGTCGAACGGGACGGAGTTTCGCTGCGGATGCACCTGCCAGAGACATGTTATCCCGGGGGTGACGATAAGCCTGATTTTCTGATATTCGTTATATTGCTCGACTTCCCTGCGAAGCGGAGGTCTCGGCCCTATCAGCGTCATATCTCCCCTTATCACGTTGAAAAATTGGGGAAGCTCGTCAAGGCTCGTTTTTCTTAAAATTTTACCGACCTTTGTTATACGGGGATCGTCCTTTATCTTGAAAACGGGTCCGGACATCTCGTTTTGATCGAACACGGTATCGAGCATTTTATCGGCGTTAGGCACCATCGTCCTGAATTTAAACATATTGAACGGCCTGCCGAAACGCCCGATACGCTCCTGGACAAAAAACGGGCTGTGTCTGTCGGTAAGATAGATAATAAGCGCGATAATACTCATCGGTATGGCAAAGACAAGTATCGCCAAGGAGGACAAGACTATATCCACCGTCCTCTTGACTATCCACAGCTTCTTTTTATTTGTCGAATGGAGCTTGGCAAGCGTCTCTTCGACAAGCTCACGTTCCTCTTTATTCTTTATTTCCGATTCTTTTATGTACGGCAATCTGCTCGCTCTCTTTCAAAAATTATTATTAAAATTCTAATATAGAAACGCCTTTTTGATAAGAATATATAAAATCACATAATAGGTTAATTTTAACATAATTGATCCGTAAAGTCAAGGTTACGAAACCGTCTTTCGCGGTTTTCTTCGGAACAGCATGATAGTGTGAGTTTGGAATATTTTTTGCAAATTTACGGCGCGGCATAAGCTCCTGTCCGCAAAAAAGCGTCCCGCAAAATACGGAACGCTTCCTGTATGAATTGATCGTATTTATCTGAAGGCAATATAGAGGTAAACCTGTCCTGCCTCATTAAGTCTCGGCACTGTAAAATATCCCTCGGCGGGAGTTGACACATTATCCGCTCTGAAGCCGTTATTCGTTATCTTGACGCCGTATGTTCCGTAGCCTGCGGCGGCGATCCCCGCGTAAAGCCAGAGGTTAGGCGAGGAGGAGCTTTCACGCTCCGTAAACGGCATATCCGCCGCAAAAACTATCACCGCTCTCGGCTTGAAGGCGAGTGTGATGCTGTTATGCGACGAGCCGTCTCCGAAATAATTTCCTATCGCAAAGGGATTGTTCCAGCGGTATTTTTCGTCGGTCGAGGCGTGGACTCTCGAATCGTTTATATGAGAGCCGCAGAGAAGCTCCTTTTGGAGGAACGAAGCAAACGTGATGTCCGACGTCTCCGCCGGACAAAAGTCGGCTTTTATGAACATAAAGCCGTTCAGCACGAGTGCGTCCGTATCTCTGTCCGCGGTTATCGCGGAGCATCCCGATTCCTCGATATTGAGATCGGAGGCGAATGTCAGACAGTCGATGATGTTTGAAAAGACCTCGTGACATCTTGCGCCTCC
>JAILLJ010000012.1 GCA_024693205.1 Clostridiales bacterium
TCCTAAGGGGCGAAAGACACAGCTCCTATATGTCTCAAAACGGCAAAAAAGCCTACGCCCTCGCGCGCGAATGGCTAAATGCAAAACAGTTATAAAAATGTTGATGTGATTTTTTTGATAAATAGGAATTGCTTTTTTCTAACCCTTTGACATATAAAAATCTTTTGGATACAAAAAACCGCCAAGGGAGTAATCCAATGGCGGCTTTTGTATTGTTAATAGACAACCTTTTTTCGGCTGTCCGGTTTGCTTTTTGTTCGTTAATAATTTACACCAAGTAGTTGTTTCCGCTTCCCCGTTTATACTCACCGGCTCCTGAGGGAATTTTTGATATATGCGCGGAAGGCTTGTCTGAAGGCTTTAAGGAGTCTGAAAAACGCCTTTATTTTCTTGAAGCCCTTTGTCTTTTTGAGGGTGAAGTTTCCCTCCGCTTCGTTTGAAAGGAAATCGACGGTAAACGACGACTGATTGTAATCTCCCTCATTATCCGTTCCGACAAAGATAAATCCGTATAGATTTCCCATTTCCCATGTCGTGTCGTATTCGGAGCTGTAATACGACGCGGGTTTTCCGTCGATGAGGAATATGCCTTGCGCCGGATCATAGACGGCGACGTCGGCTTGTTTGGCTTCGTCCTTATAGTTTATCGTGACCTCAAGACCGCTGTAATCGACGTCGTAAATGAAATAGAGTCCGTAATTATCCGTGCCGTAATATTCGCATTGGAAATCTCCGTCGATGCCGTATGTGTATTCGCTTTTATCGGGCATTTTTGTTATCTCGACGCTTTCGATGGGGTTTTCTATGACGAAGATATCAAATGACAGCGTATGATCTTCGTCGAACGTCAAAACGACGGTGTTTCTGCCTGTCGCATAGCTGCCGCCGAGCGACGCAGTGAAAAGGCTGTAGTCGATAAACTCCGTCACGTACTCCGATTCCGTTTTGTCGCGGAGCGTGAGGGTCGTCCCTCCGTCGAACGTGACGTTTATGACCGCTCCTTTAAGGTTGATATATATATCGGGGTCGTTTTCCGAAAAATCGAAGCCGTCCATATAAACGAGCTTGTCGGGAGCTTTTTCAAGGCGCAGTCTCTTTATCTCGCCGAGCTTTTCTATATCAAGCTTAAAGCTGACGCTGTCGTCCGACATACCGTAAAAATCTGTTGAAACGACGAGGGTATATTTGGCATTTGCCGTCAGATGTTTTACGACGACGCTATCCTGTGAAAAGAGGCATGTACCGTCGTCTTCTATGACCTCAAGCGTTATAAAGAAATTGTCCGCGTCCTCGGCACAGAAGCGGTAATACGCGCTTTCCGACGGGGTGAAGTAAAATGTCTCCGAATCATTGTCGACCGAGAGAGTTACGTCGCTTTCGCCCGTTTCAATGTTTTTTGCGCTTTCGGCAAAGGAGAGGGGGGACAGCGCGGAAAATACCAAGGATATCGTCAACGCCGCCGTAAGGAGCCAAACAAGAATTTTCTTCATATTAAATTTCCTTTCGTGTCATAGTCATATAAAGGTGACCATAATTAAAAAGCCATATCGGAATACCGATACAGCTTTTAAAAAATTTTTTATTTCAGCAGCTTGCCGATCTCGGCCAGAGTGTTTTCGAGGTCCGCCTTGACGACGAGCATCGAAATATCGACCTCGGAGGTCGTTATCATCCTGATATCGGCATTGGCGTTGGCTGCCGCTTTAAAGACTTTTGCGGCGACGCCCGGCGTGCCCTTCATCGAGTCGCTGAAAACGGCTATTTTGCAGTTGCCGCTGCTGACGCTTATTTTGATATCGGGATTGACCTCGCGGAACTTTGCGGCGATCTCAAGTATACCGCCGAAATCCTCTCCGCTGACGGTGAACGAGAGGCTCGAATGACGGCCGTTGGGCGGCGTCTGGGATATCATGTCGACGTCGATGCCCGCCTCGGCGATCCTTTCAAAGATCCCGGCGATGACGTCGATGTTGGCGGGTGAATCATTTAACGATATAAGTGTAACGTCCTCCGTTACGGATACCTTTCCGTTTAAGTCCATTGCTTTCGCCTCCTGAGGATTTATAAAAACTTTAAATCGGGATAGCTCTCCCGAAAACATCGAACGGTAAAAAATCAGCCTTCGATCATGCTGCTCATGTCGTAGATCCCGGGCGCCTTGCCCTTTAGCCATATCGCCGCGTTGACCGCGCCCGAGGCAAATATCTTTCGGCTTCCCGCGCTGTGGCTGAGCGTGATGACCTCGTCCGTTCCGGCAAATATCACCTGATGCTCGCCGACGATCGTACCGCCCCTTACGGAGTGGATACCGATCTCGTTTTTCGGACGCTTAACATGCCTGTCATGGCGGTTATATTCATATTCCGGCTTTTCGTCGAGCGCGGACGATATCTCATCGGCAAGGAGAAGAGCCGTTCCGCTCGGCGCGTCTATCTTGCGGTTGTGGTGCATTTCGACGATCTCTATATCGTAGCTTTTGCCGAGCACCTTTGCCGCCGCCTTTGAGAGGGCGGAGAGAAGATTTACGCCGAGAGACATATTTGCGCTGAAAAAGATCGCGGTCTTTTCGGAGGCCTTGTTAAGCTCCTCCTTCCCTCTTTCGTCAAGTCCCGTCGTCGCGATGACTGCGGGCAGAGAGTTTTCGACGGCGTAGCCGAGAACGCCGGAAAGCGCGGAGGGATGAGAAAAGTCGATCAAAACGTCGGCCTTGCCCTTAAAGAGCGACGGCGATGTGAATACCGGAAAATCGGCCGTACCTGTCGCCGTATCTATTCCGGCGACTATCCTGCAATCGTCGCGCTCCGACACGATCTCGCTTATTACGCGTCCCATATGTCCGAAGCAGCCGCATAAAATAATATCTGTCACTTTTTCCACATCCCGATCTTTGTTCTTATATTACTTTTATAATAGAGCTTATTTTACAAGTCCGTGCTTTTCAAGGATCTGACGGAGCTTTTCTTTTTTAGCCGCGTTCATGGGAGCGAGCGGCATACGGCATTCGCCGACGTCCCAGCCCATCATGTTCATGGCTTCCTTTATCGGTATCGGGTTGACGTCCGAGAAGAGGGCGTTGCAGAGATCGAGCCATTCGAGCTGGAGCGCTGCGCTCTTTTTATAATCGCCGGCAAGGTACGAAGCGGGGATATCGTGGGCGACTCTCGGGCAGATATTGGAAAGGACGGAGATAACGCCCTTGCCGCCGAGCGACATGAAAGCCGTGACTTCGTCGTCGTTTCCGGAGTAGACAGCGAGATCGTCGCCGCAGAGAGCTATCGTCTTGGCTAAAGCGGAGATATCGGCGTTGGCCTCTTTGATACCGACTATCTTTTTGTTTTTTGAAAGCTCGTAATATGTTTCGGGAAGGATGTTTACGCCCGTTCTGCTCGGCACGTTATAGAGAACGATAGGAGCGCTGACGTTTTCGGCGGTATATTCGTAATGTCTGATAAGTCCTTCCTGAGACGTCTTGTTGTAATAGGGAGTGACCATGAGAAGGCCGTCGACGCCGAATTTTTCGACTTCGTTAGAGAGCTTGATGCCGTATGCGGTATCGTTGCTTCCGGTTCCCGCTATAACGGGGATACGGTGATTTGTGTATTCGACGCAGAATTTGACGGTTTCGATATGTTCTTCGTTTGAGAGAGTGCAGCCCTCGCCCGTCGTTCCGCAGATTATGATGGCGTCGGTGCCGTTATCTATCTGGTGATCTATTATCTCGCCGAGCTTTTTGAAGTTCACATTTCCGTCCTTGTCAAAGGGCGTTACGATCGCCACGCCGGCGCCTGTAAAAATAGTCTTTTTCATACGTTAGTGTGATATATATTATCGGAGAGCCGAAATATATATTGCTCCTTTCATAATATTTTAATAATATTATATTCGGTCAAACTGTTTATGTTAATCCATGTATCCCTGTGAGCAGAGCTGTTCGGCAAGAAGCACCGCGCCGCCCGCCGCTCCGCGGAGCGTGTTGTGGGACAGGCAGACGAATTTATAATCGTACTGCGTGTCTTCGCGGAGACGTCCTATCGAAACAGCCATGCCGCCCTCGAGGTCGCGCTGGAGCTTTGTCTGGGGCATGTTGTCCTCTTCAAAGTAGTTGAGGAAGTGGACAGGAGCGCTGGGAAGCTCATGCTCCTGGGGATAGCCCTTGTATTCTTTCCAGATCTTTATCATTTCTTCCTTTGACGGCTTGTTTTCAAAGCGCACGAACACGGCGCCCATATGTCCGTTTGAAACGGGAACTCTCAGGCACTGAGCCGTAAAGTTCGGAGACGTGGCGGGAACTATAACGCCGTTTTCGATCTTGCCCCAAAGCTTGAGCGGCTCTTTTTCGCTCTTTTCTTCTTCGCCGCCGATGTAGGGGATGACGTTGTCGAGCATTTCCGGCCATGTCTCAAACGTCTTGCCGGCGCCGGATATCGCCTGATATGTGCAGACGAGGACGTCCTTTATACCGAATGACGTAAGCGGGAACAGGGCGGGAACGTAGCTCTGGAGCGAGCAGTTGGATTTGACCGCGATGAAGCCTCTTTTTGTTCCGAGACGTTTTCTCTGGAAGGGGATGATATCGGCGTGCTCGGGATTTATCTCGGGAACGATCATCGGAACGTCGGGCGTGAAGCGGTGGGCGCTGTTGTTTGAAACGACGGGGCACTCCGCCTTTGCGTAAGCCTCTTCAAGCGCCTTTATATCGTCCTTTTTCATATTGACCGCGCAAAATACGAAGTCAACCGAGGAGGCGATATCCTTTATGTCGTCAACGGCGCTCTTGATAACGATATTTTCGAGCTTTTCGGGCATCGGAGTTTCGAGGCACCAGCGTTTGCCGGCAGCCTCCTTGTATGTCTTTCCTGCCGAAGAGGAGGACGCGGCGAGTACCGTGACGTCAAACCACGGATGATCCGCGAGCAGCGTCGCGAAGCGTTGTCCGACCATTCCTGTTGCGCCTATAATTCCTACTTTGTACTTTTTCATAACGGGTCAATCCTTTCGTCTGCGAAAAAAATAAAATTGTTGTAATGAACAGCTTTTTGAGTTATAATGTATTGCGATATCGGGCGGGCCTTGTTTCGGAAAATCGGCGATGCCGTACCTTTTTCGTAAAAAGCCGCTTTAAGTCCCGACAAATTACTAATTATTTTATCACATTCCGTTTATCAAAGTCAAATAAAATGTATAAATAATTGTTATTTTTTAGATATTTTTTAAGAATTTCTCAATTCTTTTAAGCAGAAGGAAGCAGGATAATGAAAAAAAGCGATTTCTTTTACGATCTTCCGGAGGAACTCATAGCTCAGCACCCCATCGAGCCGCGCGATCATTCGAGGCTCATGGTGCTCGGAAAAACGAGCGGCAAGATAGAACATAAACATTTTTACGATATCGTCGATCTTTTGAGCGAGGGCGACTGCCTTATTTTGAACGATACTCGCGTCCTTCCGGCGAGGCTCTACGGAATAAAGGAACAGACCGGCGCCAAGGTTGAGTTCCTCCTGTTAAATCAGCGTGAAAACGACGTTTGGGAGGCGCTTGCCGGTCCCGGCAAAAAGGCGAGGGCAGGTTCGGCCTTTACGTTCGGTGAAGGTCTGATGCGCTGCGAGGTGCTGGAATCTTTGCCAAACGGCAACAGGCTCGTGAGGTTTTATCATGAGGGAAGCTTTTTTGCCGTTTTGGATAAAATAGGCGAAATGCCTCTTCCTCACTACATAACCGAGGAGCTTTCGGACAAGGAACGCTATCAGACCGTCTATTCGCGCGAGCTCGGGAGCGCGGCGGCTCCCACGGCCGGACTTCATTTCACGCCCGAGCTGCTCGAAAAAATAAGGGCGAAGGGCGTTAAAATCGGCTTTGTGACGCTTCATGTCGGTCTCGGCACGTTCCGTCCCGTCAAGGCGGAAAACATCGAAGATCATCACATGCACTTTGAGCATTACTCGATCCCCGCCGAAACGGCGAAGATCATAAACGACACAAAGAGCGCGGGCGGGCGCGTGATAGCCGTCGGAACGACCTGCTGCCGGACTCTCGAATCGGTCTGCAGGGCGGCGGGCAAGGTATGCGAATATGAGGACAAAACCGACATTTTCATTTATCCGGGCTTTGAATTCAAATGTATCGACGGGCTTATCACCAACTTTCATCTGCCCGAAAGCACGCTCATAATGCTCGTATCGGCGTTTTGCGGGTACGAAAACACAATGCATGCATATGAAACGGCGGTAAAAGAGAGATACAGGTTCTTTTCTTTCGGCGACGCTATGTTTATAGCCGATAAAAAGTAAGATCCGAACGGGGATATATTATATGCTTAAAATACTAAAAAAAGAAGGAAACGCCAGACGCTGTGAGTTCACGACTGTCCACGGTACGGTTCAGACCCCCGCCTTTCAAAACGTCGCGACATGCGGAGCCATCAAGGGTGCGCTGTCATCGCTCGACCTTAAAAATATCGGGTGTCAGCAGATGCTCTGCAACACGTACCACCTCCATGTCCGTCCCGGCGACGGGCTTGTTAAGGAGCTGGGCGGACTTCATCGCTTTACCGGTTGGGACGGGCCGATATTAACGGACAGCGGCGGCTTTCAGGTCTTTTCCTTAGCGCCTTTAAGAAAAATAAAGGAAGAGGGAGTATATTTTAATTCCCATGTCGACGGACGCCATATCTTCATGGGGCCGGAGGAAAGCATGAGGATACAGTCAAATCTCGCGTCGACGATAGCAATGGCGTTTGACGAATGCGTCGAAAACCCCGCCGAATACAAATACGCCAAAAGCTCCTGCGAAAGGACGGTACGCTGG
>JAILLJ010000032.1 GCA_024693205.1 Clostridiales bacterium
GACAGCCCGAAATTGCCCGCCGCGTAGCCGAGCCCCGCTATGACGCCCGCCTTGACCGGACTTTTTGAGAAACACGCCGCAATAAAGCAGGACGCCAGCGAATACAGCGCCACCCCCAGCGCGTAAAGCGGCACGACCCAATCGGTATAGGCGCGGAAATAAAACGCGCTCGCCGCCACGCAAAAAACTCCGGCTGAAATGAACAGGATCTTTTTCATCGATTTTTCCTCCTTGAAGCGCAAAACATATACGGTATCAGCTCTGTCTTAAAGATAGAAATATCACGCAGAAAACGCAGGATAAATACGAAAATTCCGGCGATAGATATTTTTTTCAAAACAATAAACCGCCTCAAACTCAATATATCATACGACCGAATAATTGTCAACATGAGGGATATCTCATACCAAAACAGCTTTATACCAAAGCGAGATATCCTTCGACATGACAAAAGATCGGAACAATGTCAATATTATCGGAACAATATATTTCAAAATAGCGGAATAATACCGACATCAAAATCGACGTCGGGGCATTAGAAAGGAATCGACCATATAAACCTCCGATTTATTGAAATCTATAAAAAAATCTGATATAATGTTCAGAAGAGGTGAGCGCATATGATCATTCTGAAACGGTTACTTGCGGCGTTGCTTGTTGTTGTCAATCTGTTTTCCTGCAGCGGTCTCGGAAAATTTACTCCGCATTTTGCGGTCTTGCCTGATCTTATAAAGGTCGGTATAGATTATATTTCCTTACAAACCGATGACAACGCCGTGAGCAAATCAACGCTGAAAAAAGAACTGCCGCGCGCCGTCGCAGGATCCGAACACCCCTATCTGTTTGTTACAAAAGAACAGTTTGCAACTGTCACGGCAGAACAGAAGGCACAGACCTTTACTCCATATACGAACGCACTGCATCAATATGCCTTACAGAATGCGGATGATCTTGTTACTTCCGATTCATTTATGCCGATGCCCTATGTCTTGGACGAAGAGGACAGCATTTTGCCGATCTCACGCGAGGTTTTCAGCCGAATCGTTATCCTCGGCTATGCTTGGAAAACGACCGGAGACAAACGCTACGCCGCGCGAGCATGGCAGGAATTAGAAAACGTTTGCAATTATCCCGACTGGTGTCCATCCCATTTTCTTGCAACGGCAGAAATGGCTCTTGCTGTTGCGACCGGCTTCGATTGGCTGTTTGATTATTTGACGCCGGATCAAAAGAATTTGCTCGCGGAAAAAACCTATACTTATGCAATAAAGCCCGCGCTCTCAAAAAACTATATCAAAAACTGGTTCACCTGGTCAAAAAACAATTGGAACAGCATTTGCTACAGCGGGATCGGGATCGCCTGCATGGCATTTGCCGACCGTTACCCAAATGAGGCGGCGAAGTTCCTTGCCATGTGTTTTCGCAATATGCCCATCGCGTTTGAAAACTTTACGCCTGACGGCGTCTATATTGAAGGTCCCGGCTACGCGGATTCCGGAATGAACGCGATCGTGTATTTCGTTGCAGCAGCACAAAACTTCTTCGGCACGGATTTCGGCATGTCAGAGATCGACGGTTTCCGTCAACTGGGACGTTTCCCGGTTTTGATTACGGGACCGGCAGGAACATTTAACTTTGGCGACAACAAGAATTACTCCGTGTATTCGCCGGCATTACACTGGTATGCAAGCACCTATAAGAGTCCGCTGATCGCGTCTTACCAAATGTTGGATATGCCGGGTGCATATACTATGAACCTTTCAAACACGACCGAACGGAACGACGCAGGAAAGCGCTATGCACTGTCCAACCTGTGGTTTGATCGAACGCTTGATACGCAAAGCGCCGACTTCTCCAACGAGCCTAAAACAGTATATCTGAAATCAGACTGCGGGCAAAACTTAGTTCTGATGCGCGGCGAATATGCCGATCCGAACGCGACCTTCGCCGGGATCAAAGGCGGCTACAACTACATCAACCACGGCGATCTGGATATCGGCACATTTGTCTTTGACGCGCTCGGAGAACGCTGGGCGGAGGAACTCGGCCCCGGCCGCTATGACGCGCCTGATTATTTTGTCGATCTGCCTGCAGGAGGACGATGGAAGAATTATTGCAAACGCGCAGAGGGTCAAAACACACTTGTCATAAATCCGAATCTGACAACAGAGGATCAATATGCGCTTGCTGCCGGACGGTTCACCGCTTTTTCAGCCACGGCAGACGGCGGGACCTGTACGCTCGACATGAGTGAAGCGTATCGCATGAACGGCGCCGCCAAAGTACAGCGTAAATTCACATTGTCCGAACAATACAGCAAGTTGGAGATCCGAGATAATATTTGCTGTATCATACCGAGCGAAGTTTATTGGTTTATGCACACAAAGGCTGAAATTGAAATATCCGCTGACGGAAAAACAGCGATCCTGAAAAAGAACGGAAAGCAGATACAAGCGACGCTGCCTCCGGACGGCGACGGTACGTTCTCCGTGATGCCGGCTGTTGCTCTGAAGGGCAAATATGAATATGATGATGATTATACGGGTATTCAAAAGCTGACGGTTCATTTGGATCATGTGTACCGCGCAGAAATTTGTGTGACTTTACGACCTGTAACATAATAAAAGATACAGCCAACCTGTTAATGACTGTTTTAACTTTTTTAAGATGTGATTTTTTATAAAAACAACCTCCTTGTGTTTGGCAGCTTAATTCCGCCAAAGACAGGGAGGTTGTTAAAATCTGCGGATCAGACCGTTTCAGAGTGTTACGGCGCCGCCGAAATCGCCCGTTCCTTCTCCTCCGGGTACAGCGGCGTTCTATATTTATCAGACTTCGGTATATTATATGCCTTTCCCGTTTCGGGACAGCAATACTACCGTCTCCACATGATGCGTGTGAGGGAACATGTCGACGGGCTGTATTTTTTTCACTTTATAGCCGTTTGCGGTGAAAAACGCGAGGTCCCGCGCCTGCGTTTCGGCGTTACAGGAAATATACACTATCGTCTTCGGGGAAAGCTTCACGGCGGAGCGCATGAATTTCACGCTGCTTCCCGCTCTCGGAGGGTCCATGAATACGACGTCCGCCTTCATCTTTTCGTCGGCCATGCCGTCCATGAATTCTCCCGCGTCGCCGGCGTAAAATTTTATGTTTTTTATATCGTTTCTCGCGGCGTTCGCGGCGGCGTCTCTCACGGCGTCGCGGTTCAACTCAACGCCTATGACGTTCTTCGCGTTCTTTGCCGCTATGATGCCTATCGTCCCTATCCCGCAGTAGGCGTCTATAACCGTTTCGTTTCCCGTAAGAGCGGCGAACTCCATCGCCTTATTGTAAAGCACCTCGGTCTGGACGGGGTTTATCTGATAAAACGACTTTGCTGATATCCTGAATACGCTCCCGCAGAGCGTGTCCTCGATATAGCCCTTTCCGTAAAGCGCCTTTTCATTCGGTCCCAAGACGAGATTTGTGTCGTAGGGGTTCACGTTTTGGATGACCGTCGTTATATCGGGATGTTTTTGAATGAGAGCCTTGATAAAATTCCTGCTTGACGGCAAAACGGGAACGGCGGTGACAAGAACGACCATTATCTGTCCGCTTTTAAAGCCGCGTTTTACAAGCACATGACGGAGGATACCGAAATCCCTGTCCTCATTGTACGCTGTGATCTTGAAGCT
>JAILLJ010000060.1 GCA_024693205.1 Clostridiales bacterium
AGCTCCGTGCGAACGCTCTTTGACCAGATCGTTTCCTCATTAACATAGATGGATTCCGTATCTGTCCTTCCGAATACCATAGCGCCTATTTTTCCGCATCCGACGGGAGACGCGTTTTCCCACTCCGAAGCGGGATTGTCCATATGAAGTATTCTGTTACTCATAATGATTTTCGCGGCAAAAGCCGTGCCTTTCAAATAAATTAACAAATAAAAGTTTATTATATCCGCACCCATTTGTCAATAGTAAAAACGGGGCTGTCGAATTCAGCGAGGTGTAGGTTTACAATAAATGCGACAGACGTGTCATGTTGGTATAACACCACATGAATGAAAACGAATTGGCATAGCAAAAGGAAATGTGGTACACTAAGGGAGCCGAGAAAGGTCGCAGGGGCTTGGTATTGAAAGAATCCGTGCGACAGACTGATCAAGGCTCCTTTAGTGTACCACATATTGTTGCCGTATTTTACGAGCACGCAGAACAGTCAACAAGTATAGAAAGAGGAGCCCATCGGCTCAAAAAGTTCAGTGAGGAGATAAGACATGGACGTAATTTATGAGCGGTGTTGTGGGATTGACGTACATAAGGATATGCTGATGGCGTGTATCTTTACGGGGGTGAGAAAAAAGGAAATTCGTAAATTCGGAACAATGACAGATGATATTCTGGAACTTGTTCAATGGTTAAAAGACACAAACTGTTTTGTAGCAGCAATGGAGAGCACGGGAGTATACTGGAAGCCCGTATACAACATTTTAGAAGAAGAAGGCATAGAGGTAATTGTTGTTAACGCCCAGCATATCAAAGCTGTTCCTGGAAGAAAGACAGACGTCAAAGATGCTGAATGGATTGCCGAATTGGTTCGTCATGGATTGGTAAAATCAAGCTTTATTCCAAGCAGAGAACAAAGAGAATTGCGGGAAATGGTACGGTATCGGAACGAAATCGTCAATGAACGCGCAAGAGAATTGAATAGAATACAGGCGGTATTAGAAGGCGCAAACATCAAACTGTGCAGCGTCATTTCAGATATTTCCGGAAAATCGGGCATCGCGATTCTTCATGCGCTGATTGACGGCAAAACAGATGCACAATATTTGAGTACGCTGGTGTATGGTAAATTAAAAGAGAAGATTCCGCAATTGCAGAAAGCACTCAAAGGAAGTGTTGGCGTCCATCAAATGCAAATGCTTCATTTACAAATGCAGCACATTGATTTTTTAACCAACGCTATTTCAGAGATGGATGAAGATATTAAAAAAAAACAACAGATTGTGAAGAGTATTTAGTCTTACTGGATGAAATACCCGGTATTGGCAGACGAAGCGCGGAACGTATTATTGCAGAAACCGGAGTCATTATGACACAGTTTTCCAGTGCAGATCACTTTGCGTCTTGGGCTGGATTGGTGCCCGGATGTAATGAGAGCGCAGGAAAAAAGAAGAGTTCACGTATACGTAAAGGAAATCTGTTTTTGAAATCTACACTTGTCGAGTGTGCACATTCAGCCATTCGGCATAAAGAAAGCTATTTCTATGCGAAATATTGTAAAATAGCTGCTCGCCGCGGCGGCAAAAGAGCGATTGTTGCTATCGCACACAGTATGGCGCTTGCTATCTATCATATTCTTCTCCACAAAGAACACTTTATCGATCTGGGCTCTGAGTATTACAACACTCTAAACGCAGAAAAAATTAAACAACGAAACATCAAATCCTTAGAAAAGTTGGGATTCTCTGTTTCGTTGTCTTGATTTGCTTTTCTTTTTAAGGCATTCTTTCGGATGCCTTTGTTTTGTTATGCCTTGTTTGCTTGCTTCTTCGTGAGGTTTTCAGAACAGCCCCGTTTTCACGTTCAAGCAGCGTTATTTAAATATTATGATTTTTGACGTCAGCATTTTTATAAAGCGGATAAGCTTTCCGATAAATGTGATCGGATAGCGTTCCGTCGACGCGTCATTTTCTCCGTAGGGCTCGAGCGTGACGTTTATGTCGGACGGTTCGCAAAGGTCGTCCGTAAGCCCGCTCGTCATAACGTCGACGATCTTTTCGACGAGCGGATAAATGAGCCTGTCATTATAATTAAATGACGAATTTGTCTTTAAAAGCTTTGACGAGGAAACGGCTTTCACGAGTTCGTCGAGGTCGTCGGTACGTCCGCTTTCGACAAGGCGCGCCGATGAATAAGCCAGAGCCGCTTTTACGCAGGAGAACAGGAGCGCCTTTGTTTCTTTAAGTTCGTCCGCGTTTTCGTCGCCGTGATAAAATGCGCCCATTATTTCGGCGGCGACCTGATATGTCATTATATGATCGCTTTCCGGTATTTTGCTCTTTCCGAGAGCGGCGATCTCTTCGAGTGAGTCGTTTAAACCGGGCGTGGCTCCGTCGTCATAGACAGGCAGCGACAGCGCCGCCCCGACGTTGAGCAAAAGGTCGTTGAGCGTCTTATATGCGCGGGAATTTTCGGAAAGCTTAAGGAGCTTCCCGAGCTTTCCGGCAGAGCCGATATATCGGTTAAGCCACTTACATAGGCCGGATTCAAAAAACTTTTCGGCGTATGCGGAAAAATCGGAGCTTATCATTTCAAGCTGTTTTTCCGAATATCCGTCGTCGAGGTACGACGTGTCGATCTTTTTGACATATTCGCTTTTTATTTCGACGCCGCTGTCGGAAAAGGTCACGGTTCTGTAAGCGCAAGGCGCGGTTATCAGCGCGCCCGTCTGGATATCGTAAATGACATTCCCCTTAAGAGATCTTGAGGATGTTATATCGTTGGCGTGAAGGTGTCCCGTAAATACATATTTAACGCCGCTGTCGGCGAGGAGCGTCGCCAA
>JAILLJ010000011.1 GCA_024693205.1 Clostridiales bacterium
TCGGTCGCAGGGGGCGCCGACGTCGTTTCGGTCGTCGTGGGAGCGGCGGAGGTTTGCGTCGTCGAAGTCGTTACCGCTTCGGTCGTTGTTTCGGAAGCTGTCGTCTCCGTTTCGGTCGCTTCCGTAAAGGCTTCAAAAAGCGTATCGGCTTCGCTTTCGCTCTCGGAAGATAAAGCCTCGGTAAAAGCCTCGCTGAATTCTTCGCCGGAAGTCTCGCTTTCGGTCACGGGCTCTGTATATGATGATTCAATTTGAACGTCCGCATTTTCGCTTTTGACCCTTTTTGTACATGACGCGAAGGAAAGGACTGTGACTGCCGCGAGGAAAAGCGAAAAAATTTTTTTAAAGTCCATTTTTATTCCCCTTCATGATCTGTATAATATTTTAGTTTGTTCTTTACAAAAAGTCAATAAAAGTGATGATTTTTCGGAAAAATCAATGTTAAATGACGATTTATTTTCAAATTATGAACTAAAATCAAAAAAGATGTAAAATTTATAATTTCTTGATCATTGTTTTATTGACATACGCAGAATAAAATGATATTCTTATAAAGTGATATGTACAGGGAGAATAAAAAAGAGGAGATACATAAAATGAAAAAAAGAATTCTTGCAATTTTGTTGGTACTCTCAATGGTCCTTGCTTTTGCCGCCTGCGGTAAGACGACCAATGAAGAAGAAAGCACGACCGAAGATGCCATCGAAACAGTCAGCAAAAATTTGACCGAAGGCGTACTGGCGCCCCTTTCGAGCGGCACCTATACCATCAACAGACTTATCTCAAAGGATGAGATCGACGATCTCTCGGCTGTTACGCCCGATACATATACGGGCAACGCCGTTATTCAGAAGATCGTTTCCGGCGGAAATACCGCTTATGTTATATCCTTTGAGGACGGCTCGTTCTCGAGCGTTCTTCTCAGCAAGGACGGTCTGTATACTCTTATCGGCGACGCTAAGTTCTGCTCGCTGACGCCGGAGCAGTACGGAATGATCGAGAGCGCGTTTGAAAAGTATTTCAGCATCGACTTTAACTCCCTCAGCTACATCGGAACAAGACAGGACGAATATAATTCACAGCAGTATGAGTGCGAATCGTTCCTTGCTCCCGACGGAACGACGACAAACCTCTGGTTCTCGGACGGCAATCTCGCATATATCGAAGAGAACGCCGACAGCGGCGTCATCGGCATCCAGCAGATCTCGATCTCCCCGCAGGTCGACTCGACGGTATTTGATATCCCCGCCGGCTGCGCGGAATCCTCGATAAACGAGATGGCAAACGTGGGCGACACGATAGTCGGTTACCTCGGCGGCGATATGAACGTCGTTGAAGAAACGACCGTCTATGAGGAGATCCCCACAGTTGCACAGCGTTCAAATAACAACAACAGCAGCAGAAATACAAGCAGCAAGAAAAAGGTCACTACAACAAACGCCGCCAATAAGACCGAGTCGACAAGCAGAAGGACGCTTACGGAGATCACTTCGAGAACTCCGCTTTCGACATGCAGACATGAGAACCAAAGTCCCCAGGCTACTTGTACGACTGCCGGTAAGTGCCTTGACTGCGGCGCGACGATAAAGGCGTTAGGCCATAACATGGCTCCCGCAACATGTACCGAACCGAGCAAATGCAGAAATTGCGGTAAAACCGAAGGCTTGCCTCTCGGACATAAGTTCAACGATAAGGACGTCTGCGAACGCTGCGGCGCAAAGGGCCCGAATTATGTAGAGCCGACGAAAGAGTCTACCTCCAAGGCTCCCGATCCGACGTCCCCGACCTCTCCGACATCCCCGACATCTCCGACAACGCCGACTTCTCCGACTCAGCCCAGCACGGATCCGACGCTTCCCTCTCCCGATGATCCGTCCACGACGAAGCCGACAGAGGCGCCCGTTACAGTACCGACAAAGCCTGTGGATGACGAAACTCCGCATGCGGATTAATATTGATATCTGAAACTTTTCGCCGCGGCGATCTTTTCGCCGCGGCTTCACTATGTAAAATACTTTTTTGACAGGAGAACAAAAATGGAAATAAGAGATATCCTTAAAAAGGTGGATCATACGCTTCTTTCGCAGTCCGCGACGTGGGAACAGGTAAAGGAGATTTGCGACGACGCCGTTAAATACGGCTGCGCGAGCGTTTGTATCCCGCCGTCGTTCGTGTCGAGAGTGGCTGAATACGTCGATAAAAAAATATCCGTATGTACCGTCATCGGCTTTCCGAACGGATATAACACGACCGCGACGAAGCGCGCCGAGACGCGTTTTGCCGTAGAGGACGGCGCGGATGAAATTGACATGGTAATAGACGTCGGGATGCTTAAAGAAAAAAGATATGACGACGTTTTAGATCAGATAAAGGCCGTAAGAGCCTGCTGTGAGGGCAAAGTACTCAAGGTCATAATCGAAACATGCCTGCTCACGGAGGACGAAATAATCAAAATGTGTGATATCGTTTCCGCGTCGGGAGCCGACTATATAAAGACCTCGACCGGCTTTTCTACGGGCGGCGCGACAAGGAAAGACGTAAAGCTGATGGCGGAAAACGTCCGAAACGGCCTTAAGATCAAGGCGGCAGGCGGAATAAAAAGCTTAGAGGACGCCGAGGATTTCATAAAGCTCGGCGCCGACAGACTCGGCACAAGCAGGATAGTGAAGATCGTGAAAGAGCTGAAATAACAGCGACTGCATTATAATAAAAAAGCAAGTCATCCGACTTGCTTTTTTATATCGTCAAACCGAAAATCATCATCTCTTTTTATAGATCATGAGTTCGGGATCTTTGCCGTTTTCCTCATACGAGCATATGAGAAGAAAATCCATATTCGCGGCTATTCCGATGCATCTGCCGCCGAATTCGCTTTCAAGCTGGCTGCCGAGATATGTCTGTCTATCGTCGAGAAATTTTACTTTTTCTCCGTTCGGAAGAGTGAATTCCATGTTGATAAATTCACCCGACAGCACATTCAGATTTTCTACCTTGGGCAGTCCTTCGATTTGCAAAATCGTATTGAACTCGCGGATCAATTGCTCTTTGAATTCTTCGAGCTTTTCTTTTCCGCCTATTTCGGCGTATCGTTTCCAGATATCGAGCGTGTATTCGCCGTCGGCGTAGCACCATTTGCAATATTCCTCATTGAAATCGCCGTCGGTCTCACGGCTCATATTACAGTCCTCAAGAGGCATTCCGCAGCATTTGCACACTAACTCCCGAGGAGAGCCGAGGAGAGTATTGATCGACACATCAAACAGTTTTGAAAGAAGCTTGAGCGTATCTGTATTCGGTACTGTCTCGCCGGTTTCCCAGCGTGAAACAGCCTGTCTGGTGACAAATACCTTCGCCGCAAGCTCTTCCTGCGAAAGACCCTTTTGATTTCTGAGCTCCAGTATAACATCCTTCGTTTCCATATATCCACCGCCTCGTTAGTAGTACATATATTATACCTTAAATGCTCAGAATTGACAAGCAACTTGCTGTTGCGGCTTGTTTGTAAATTTTGATTTGGATGTCTTTTTTTATGGTTGGAAAAGGGGGATGTCAGAATAGTGAGATCGCGGAGAATTTGCCGTGTTCTTTTTATCTCTGATTCTCCTTTGCCGTATTAACGGATGAGATCAACATGACCCTTATGCTCGCGCAAGCGGAATCAAGGGATTTGTATTCCGATTCGGAGATGTATTCAGTCCGATATAAAAGCTCAAGCCAATAACCGGTTTCGTTTGCCTCTTTGAGAGCGATTTGCGGTTTTGCAATGAAATCCGGTTTGCCGTGAGCATACTGGGCCTCACGGATATTAGCTCCGATGGATGTGCCGCTTCTTCCGATCTGGTTAGAAATGATCGTTTCGCGTTTTGCTTTTAATTCTTTTACAAGATTTATTATTTGAACAGAAAAATCCATAGACTGAACAGATAACGGATCGTTACGCATTTATTTTTCCCTCCCAATAATGAAGAAATGAAGTCGTTCGCCGTGCTCACAAATGAAGACACTCGCTGTGCTCGATAATGAAGCGAAGTCGCCCTGTTCAAAATCAGCTCCGAAGGAGCGTCTTCATTAGCGTAAGCTCTTCATTTCTTCATAAGGCACGTAGCGGCGACTTCATTGCAACATGAAGACGGGCTTACGCCCTAATGAAGTTGTTCGCCGTGCTCACAAATGAAGACACTCGCTGTGCTCGTTAATGAAGCGAAGTCGCCCTGTTCAAAATCAGCTCCGAAGGAGCGTCTTCATTAGCGTAAGCTCTTAATTTCTTCATAAGCCACGTAGTGGCGACTTCATTGCAAAAGGCACGCTTTCGCGTGCCTTTTGCATGGCCCGCCCGAAGGGATTTGAACCCCCATTCTTCAGAATCGGAATCTGCTGCGTTATCCAATTGCGCCACGGGCGGAAGCGGCTTACATATTATATCACACATGTTCCGTTATTTCAAATGTTTTTTATTCCGTAAATATTTATAAAAATTTATCGTAAACAGCCGTAAAAACTGTTGCACTTTGCAAAAAATGATGATATAATTTTTTATGTTGATGTATTATGTGAAGATTTTCGGAGATTTCAATGTCAGAGTTTATTTCAGAGTTTATTTTTAATAAGATCAATGTCGGCGCGACGGCGCCGTTCGATATCGTTCATGTTACGGACAGCCACCTGACGTTGGCGGACGACCGTGACGATAAAAGAAAGATCGAGCTTTCGATAAACCGGAAAAGAGGCTTTCAAAACGCCGAAAAATACCTTATCGAGGCAGGAGAGTACGCCCAAAAAAACGGTTCTGTTCTCTGCCATACCGGCGATATGATAGATTTCGTTTCCTGCGCCAACCTTGATTTTGCGAGGGAATACTGCGAAAAATACGATCCGTTTTTTATTGCCGGCAACCATGAATTCAGCCTTTATGTCGGAGAGGCGAAGGAGGACGCGGCCTACCGCGAAAAGTCGCTCTCTCTTGTACAGAGCGCTTTTAAGAGCGATATAAGGTTTTGTTCCCGCGTTGTGAACGGCGTTGATCTTGTCGGTATCGACGACGGATATTATAACTTTGAAGAGTCGCAGTACGAAGCGCTCAAAAACGAAGTCAAAAAGGGCTTGCCGATAATCTTATTTATCCACAATCCCATTTTTGAACCTGAGCTTTTCAAACACGCCAAATCAAACGGCGAAGTCGGGATAGCTTATTTAACGGGAGCTCCTGCCGAGCTTATTAAAGACTATCCGAAAGACAGGTTCGAGCAGCAAAAGCCCGACGAATTGACGCTTGAAGTCTGCGACTATATCAGAAATTGCGAAGCGATAAAGGCCGTCGTTGCGGGACACCTTCATTACGACTTTGAGTCGAGCTTTGAAGGCGGAAAGATGCAGTTCGTTACAGGCATAGGAACATTGAGAAAGATCAGCGTTATATGATTTTGATATGAATAAAAAAGGAGTGATGACCGAAAATGGGTATGAAAGAAAAGTTAGCTGAAATGAAGTATAAGGTGACCCACAACCCCTCCTTTACCATAAAGGAGCAGATCGGCTATTCGGCGGGTATTTTCGGAAACAGCATGGGTCAGGACGCCGTAATGACATATACCGACAAGTTCGTTCGTGAGTATACGGGCGTCAGCGCCGGGCGTATGACCCTAATGAGCAATATTCTTACGATATCGGGTCTTATTATTGCGCCGCTGGCGGGAAATCTTTACGATACTCCCGTGCCGGAGGGCAAGAAGATGACCCCGACAAAATGGGCTATGCTTTTAACGCCCATTCCTTTCGCGATCTCGTCGATGCTTCTGTTTGTTATCCCGTCTGCCAATGCGCTCGTCAATTTTCTTTGGGTTATTATTTCGCATTGGATATTCAATACGGTCGACGCGTTTTACGATATGTCGCTGACTACTACGTCTCTGCGTATGACGACAAACGCGAAGGACAGAAAAAACTTTTATACTATAGCTACCTTGGCGTCGTCGCTTGGGTCTATGCTCCCGGGATGGCTTATCCCGATCGTCGTCGATACGACTGACGACGTAAACAGGCAAAAAATGCTTTATTTTATTGTCGCCCTTGTGTTCTGCGTGCTCGGCGTGACCTCAATGTTTGCCCCGTACTTTACTCTTAACGAAAAGATAAGGGTCGTCGAAAGGCCGAAGAAGACGTCGTTCAACTGGGACAGGGAGTCAATATCGACGCTTTTCCACTGTCCGTCTATCTTGATCGTATTTATCGGAAACCTTTTCGAGCAGATACGCTCAAACTCCTATACGGTACTTCCTTATATCTACGACGAGGTTCTGGATCAGTATTCGCTGAAGTCGCTGATAGACATGCTGAGCGGAACGCTTTCTTACGCGGGACTTGCAGCCGTTCCGTTCATTACGAACCATTTCTCGCCGCGTGTCGTCATGTTCGGCGGATACGCATACACAGGTTTCTTCTATGCCATCATGGGCCTTTTAGGGCTGAAATTCGACGTCACGAGATTGAGGAAGCTCAAATATCTTATCGGAGTTATAATAGGTGTAGCCGGTATGCCCAATAACGCCGAAGCGGCCGCAAAAAAGGTCATTATCGGCGACGCCACGGACTATATGGAATGGTATTCCGAAAAACGCTACGGAGTGCCGATCAGAAGCGACGGTCTTGTCAGCGCGGCTCAAAGTATTTTCGGAACGTTATGCAGCTTTGTTAAAAACAACGTCTATAACATTTCATTTAAGAAGACAAACTATAAGGCGAAAAAGATGGACCCCGTTACGGGCAAGCTGATCGCCGTTACACAGACCGACAGTACTCTCCACGGGATCTACCTTATATTCATTCTCTGCGGAGTCATCGGCAATTTCTGCGCCGCGATAGCATATCTCTTCGACAGATTTTCCGGGAAGAGGAGAGAAGCCATCCTTGCAGAGCTTGCGGTGATGCGTGAAAAGAGGGGAATAAAAGAGGCCGATATCAAGTCCGAGCTGTCGGAGGAGACGGTTGAAGCAGCCGAAACAGCAGCGGGCAATGAATAAACATAAAGAGCTTTTACTCGCGTGGTGCGAATATCTAATAAATAATCAGACGGAAAACGGCGGCTTTCGCTGTGAGGCTTGCGATATACTTCACGGCAGAGCGGATAACGCCGTTTTTCCGCTTTTATATGAGTATAACGAGACGGGGGATAAGAGATTTCTTGACGCGGCAGGAAAAGTGATGAACTTCCGAAAGCTGCTTTCTAAAGACGACGGCAGCGTTCAAAACGACTTTGAAAGTCCCTGGCGCGGGATAACGGCTTTTTCGGCTGTCAATCTCTTTAAATCCCTCTTTTATTTTGAAAAGATCATCCCGGAGGATCTTAAAAGCGAGATCGAAAAGGCGTTTGTATCGTCAGCAAAATGGGTACATGAAAACATCGTCGTCGGCTTTCACTCATATATAAATTATTACGCCGCTTCTTCCGCAGTAAACGCCATGTACGGTATAAGGTACGGCGACGGCGAATACCTCGAAAGCGCGCGTGAGCTTTTAAAATACTGCCTTTCTCATTTTACGGAAAACGGCTTTTTATCGGGCGAGGGACAGCCGCATGACGCTTTGACCGAAAAGGGATGCGTTTGTACCGATATCGGATATGAGGTCGAGGAGTCGTTGCCTTGCCTTGTCGACGCGGCGGAAATATTGAATGACGAAAAGGCGCTCATGTTCCTAACGGAAAAAATGCGTAAGCTTCTTAAATTCATGCTCCCCGACGGCGCGTGGGACAACAGCTTCGGCTCGCGGAATTATAAATGGACGTATTACGGGAGCCGCACCTCCGACGGATGTTTGTCCGCGCTTGTACGGCTCGGGAAATATGACGATATATTTTTTGACGCGGCAGAAAGAAATTTTGAGCTTTTATATAAATGCACCGTCGGCGGAAGGCTTTTCGGCGGAATGGATTACGATAAATGCGGCGTAAGACCATGCGTTCACCATACGTTTTGCCACGCCGTTTCGCTTGCGGACGCTCTTTTGACGGGCTTTCCGGATGTGAAAAAGACAGAGCCTCCGATAAGAAAAACGGGGACGGAAGTAAAATATTTTCCCGAAACTGACACTTATAAGGTCTTTTGCGGGAAGTGGATAGCTACTTTTAGTGGATATGACTATTTTACGTCAAACGCGAAAAACGGAGCGGCTCATTCCTCGGGCGGGGCGTTATCAATGCTTTATCACGAGGAAAAGGGCACCGTCATCGCCGGCTCGGTATATGAATATAAGCTGACGGAGCCGAATAATATGCAGCGTATTCCCGATAATATAAGGCATTCCTGTCTTATCCCCCGAGCGGAATATGAAAGGGACGGAGAGCTCTATACGTCGTGCCTTGACGGGAAGGCAGAGATAAAAGCCGATGCTTCGGGAGATACAGTTACCGTTGAAACATGCTCCGGATTTGTCTCTCCGAACGGCTTTAAAACGGCGGACGAAGACCTTTTTTTGACCGCGAAATATGTTTTTGACGGCGACAATATCAAGATATCTGTCTGTACAAGCGTTAAAAAAGAGGGGATAAAGTTTATCCTTCCGATCATAAGCGATTCGGTAAATATCAAAACTGAGGCGCCCAATGCTCGGGAAAAAATATTTTTCCTTCCCGGCGGTTTTTCGGCGGATGAATATACATTTTCGCTCGACGAAAAAATTACCGTCACATTAGGTTAAAAAAGAAAGGAATAATAAAATGGATCACGAAAAAAAGGCTGAAGAACTGTTTTTAAAGGGCTATAACTGCGCTCAAGCGGTGGCGGCGTCGTTCGCCGACGTCTTAGGTATGCCCGAGGATGTGCTTTTAAAATCGTCGTGCGCTTTCGGCGGAGGCTTCGCGAGACAGAGATACGTCTGCGGCGCGCTCAGCGGAGCGGGGATGGTGCTCGGACTTCTTTATACCGACCCGTCTCCCGACGGCAAAAAATCAAATTATCAGCTTGTCCGCGGGTTTTCGGACAGCTTTAAGGACGAATTCGGGAGCATCATCTGCTCCGAGCTTTTGAGCGGAGCGTCTCACGACGATCCGCCAACTCCCTCCGAGAGGACAAATGAGTTTTATAAAAAGAGAAGCTGTCTTGACTGCGTGAAATTCGCGGCGAGACTGCTCGATGAAAAGATAGCCGAAGAAAAATAAATGTTATGAACACATTTGAAATAATATATTCCGTCGTACGAAAAATACCGCGCGGCAAGGTCGCGACATACGGTCAGATAGCTCTTCTTTCCGGAAATCCCCGATGGTCGCGCGTCGTCGGCTACGCTCTCCATGTCAATCCCGCTTTCGGCGAGATACCGTGCCACAGGGTCGTAAAAAGGAACGGCGGGCTTGCCGAGGCGTTCAGGTTCGGCGGCGAGAACGTCCAAAGATCAATGCTTGAGGAGGAGGGCGTGATTTTCCGCCCTGACGGGACAGTCGACCTCGAAAAATGTCTTTGGGACGGGAAATATGAGTGATTTTTAACAAAATCAGATGATAAAATCATATTAAATTTATTGACTTTTATCGTTAAAAAGGTTACAATAGTATAAATATTTTAAAACGGAGGCAAATGAAATGTCCGCAAAAAAGTATGTTTTGGCTCTCGATCAGGGAACAACAAGCTCACGCGCCATTCTTTTTGATAAAAAAGGAAATATCATCGCAAAGGCGCAGCATGAGTTTAAACAGATATATCCGCAGGCAGGCTGGGTCGAACACGATCCCATGGACATATTGAACACTCAGCTCGAATCGGCGGCGGATATCTTTAAGGACGGCGAGTTTTCTCCCGACGACGTCGCATGTATCGGTATCGCCAATCAGCGCGAGACGACTATCCTTTGGGACAAGAGGACGGGCAAGCCCGTCTATAACGCCATCGTATGGCAATGCCGCAGGACAGCCGATTTCTGCAACAAGCTTAAGGAGGACAAGGCTCTCGGCGAATACATAAAGGACAAGACAGGCCTTTTGATAGACGCTTATTTTTCCGGCACAAAGATCCGCTGGATACTCGACAATGTTCCGGAGGCAAGGGAGCTTGCCGAAAACGGAAACCTTCTTTTCGGTACAGTCGAGACATGGCTTATCTGGAATCTTACGGGCGGTAAGGCGCACGTCTCCGATTATTCAAACGCTTCGAGGACGATGCTTTTTGACGTCGACAAGCTCTGCTGGGACGAATACCTCTGCAACAAGCTCGAAATCCCGATGTCAGTACTTCCGAAGCCGGTGCCGTCAAGCATGGTCTACGGCGAAGTAGCCGAGGACGTCAAGGGACTTGAGGGACTTCGCGGCGTTCCGATAAGCGGCGCTGTCGGAGATCAGCCCGCGGCTCTCTTCGGACAGGGATGCTTTGAAGCAGGACAGGCCAAAAACACCTACGGCACAGGCTGTTTCCTTCTTATGAATACCGGCAAAAAGAGGACGATCTCCAACAACAATCTTGTTACGGGCGTAGCTTGGGCGATAGGCGACGAGGTCGAATACGCCATAGAGGGAAGCGCGTTCAACGCCGGTTCGGTTATAAAGTGGCTTCGCGACGAGCTCGGCATAATTTCAACGGCTCCCGAATGCGACTGGCTCGCGGAGAGCGTGACCGACGCCAACGGTATCTATCTTGTTCCCGCGTTCACGGGACTCGGCGCTCCGTATTGGGATATGTACGCGAGAGGCTGTATAGTGGGACTTACAAGAGGCGTGAATCGCGCGCACCTTGCGAGAGCGGTGCTTGAGAGCATAACTTATCAGATGACCGATCTTTTGGAGGCGATGAGCGCCGATTCGGGCATCCGTTTCAGCGAGCTTCGCGTCGACGGAGGCGCTTCGGTCAGCAATATAATGATGCAGATACAGGCCGATATGATACAGACGAACGTAAACCGTCCCAAGACGGTCGAAACGACGGCGCTTGGCTGTGCCTATCTGGCGGGTCTTGCAGTCGGAGTTTGGAAAGATAAATCGGAGCTTGAATCAATAAGAGAAGTCGACAGGATATTTGTTCCTAATATGGAAAAGTCACAGAGAGATAAGCTTTACAACGGCTGGAAACGTGCCGTTGAAAGAGCAAAGGGCTGGGCGACGGAATAAATCTCATTTGATTTCAGATTGTTTGGGGGTATTGTATGAACAATCGGAGCGTTTCAGATCTGCCGTTATTTTTCGTTTTTTTCATCCTTTTTGTCATTCGCTTAGGAAACGTCGTTTTTTCGGTGCTCAGCGGACTTAACTTATCGTATCCGTCTGTCCCGATTGAATATATCGTGGGAGTATTTGTGATATTCTTTTTCCTCATGCGCGGACGCGGTATAAGCATGGAGGATATCGGACTTCCCATGATCCCCGATTTTTTCATAAGAGGCTTCGGAACGGCGTCTGTCGTATCGATCCTTACGATTGGACTCGTGACTTTGGGAGAGAGGATCCATTTCGTAAGAGTGGGAACGGGCAACTTTTGGGAGATCACGAGAGATATCTGGTTTGCGAATTACGACCTTTCGTATTTAAAGCTCGGGCTGTATCCGTATCTCGGTTGGATGGCTTTAGGCGTAGCCATATGTTTTCTTCACACGATCTTCAATGAGTTCTTTTTCAGAGGCCTGTTATTTATGCATTATGACAGAGAGGTATATTCGTTTGCCAAGGTAAACCTTATTCAGGCGTCGCTGTATACCCTTTGGATGGTCGGTACGATCGTTCTTTCCCTGGCGCTGACGGGAAGCGCATATCCGCTGGAGCTTCGAATAAAGATCATTCTGCTGTCTCTTGTAGGTGAATTTATTACGGGACTTAAGCTCGGTATTTTAAGACGCGTGACCGGATCGCTTTGGGGACCGCTTACCGATTTCTTTATAATACATGTATTTAATACGATGTGGCATGTTTGGAACTCCGAGACGACACAGCTCTCGCGCTTCGAGCGCATGGTGGCGATAAGCATTATCACTTTGGTCTTTTACGCGATAGTCGATTTCGTCAAAAAGAGATGGGTGATAGCGCACAACGATCAGATAATCGAAGAGCTTATTGACGAAGGGGAAATATAATTTAAAACCATATAATAAAGTCAGAAGAAAGGAGAAAAAACAATGAACAAATACGTTTGCCAGCTTTGCGGATATGTCTATGACGAGGCTGAAAATCCTCCGTTTGACTCGCTTCCCGATGATTGGGTATGCCCGCTTTGCGGAGCTTCAAAGGAAGATTTCGCCAAGGAAGATTGAGAAACAAAATAATAAACCAAAAGAAAAAGCGGCTGTAACAAAATCGTTACAGTCGCTTTTACTGTTTTATGGAATTATGACCTTGCTATTTCTTTAAGCGCTTTTCTGATTATCTTGCCCGAAGTCGTCTTCGGGAGGGCGTCGACATAGATGACCTTACGCGGATATTTATAGGGCGCGGTGAGCTTTTTGACATAAGACTGAAGCTCCTTTGTAAGTTCGTCCGAGCCTTTGAAGCCGGGCTTTAAGACTATGACCGCGGTGATTATCTGACCGCGAAGCTCGTCGGGACAGCCGACGATCGCGCTTTCCTTGACCGCCTCATGAGTATTGAGAACGCTTTCGATCTCAAACGGACCTATTCTGTAGCCGGAGGATTTTATCATATCGTCGTTTCTTCCGACGTACCAGTAATAGCCGTCCTCGTCCTCGTAGGCGATATCGCCCGTGTGGTACAATTCGTCTATAAAGGGATTTATCATTTCGCCGTCGCTGTAATAAGCCGTGAGGAGGCCGACCTGCTTCTGATTTTTTACGCGCATAACGACTTCGCCCTCTTCGCCCTGTGCGCAGGGAGTTCCGTCGGAATGGATAAGGAAGACGTCGTAAAGAGGGGAGGGCTTGCCCATTGAAGCGGGACGGATCGGTATCCATTCAAAGCCGCAGAATATGGGAGTGCCTTCGCTCTGGCCGAATCCCTCGTGGATAAATTGGCCGGATATCTCGTGGAAATTGCTGTTGACTTCGCCCGCGAGAGGCTCGCCGGCTGTCGAGAACCATTTTATCGAGGCGACATGCTTCGTTTCAAGGCCGTCATGCATAAGGAAACGGTACATCGTCGGAGGTATGCAGAGCGACGTCGGCTTATATTTTTCAAGCACGTTCATGAGGTTATGTGTGTTGAAGCGGATGGGGTCATATGCCAAAATAGCCGTTCCGCATATCCACTGGCCGTAGATGTTGCCCCAGCCGAACTTTGCCCAGCCGCTGTCGGACTGAGTAAGATGAAGACCGTTGTTCTGGACTCTCTGCATATATCTTGCGGTGACGATATGTCCCAAAGGATAAGTGCGGTTATGTATCGCCATCTTGGGATATCCGGATGTGCCGGAGGTGAAATAGATCACCATTTCGTCGTCGTTCGTAAGGCCGCTGTATTCGGTCCATTCGTCGAATTTTATGTAATCGCTGTTAAAGTCGAGATGATGGGGCTTCGGCTCCTGTGGTTTGTCGCTGACTATCATAATGTTTTGGAGCGTCTCGCAGGCTTCGAGAACCGGCTCGGTTTGTTTACGGACAAATTCGTCGTCGATGGCGATAAGGAGCTTTGCCTTTGCATTGTTGATGCGGTAGACTATATCTTTTGTCGTGAGCTGTATGGAGGCGGGGACGACTACGGCGCCGATGCGGTGAAGAGCCACGGCGCAGATCCAGTATTCATAGCGTCTGCGTAAAAGAGTAAATACGCGGTCGCCCTTATTTATGCCGATCGAGATAAAGTATGACGCCGCCTTTTTTGAAAGACGGGAGATCTCCGAAAAGGTCAAGTATTTTTCGGCGCCGTTATCGTCGCAATAGATGAGAGCGAGCTTATCCGGCTCGATCTCAGCCCATTTATCGACGATATCGCGGGCGAAATCAAAGTTTTCGGGTACGTCGAGCTTGAAGTTCTCTTTAAAATCCTCATAGCTGTCAAACTCTGTTCTCGAAAGATAGTTGTCAATAAGTTCCATTATTATTTCCTCCAGATACTTCAGGCAAAGCCGCGCAAATCGCGGCGCACGCATTGCCCGAATCTTATTCTGTCATGCTGCAAAAAAATCTTATTTCGCAATCCGCACACCACGGTTGAGCGGTGTTGCCTTAACACAACACGAATACTAAAGACAAAAAATACAAAATAAAAAAAGCCGTCCGTCCGATTTATTAGGACGAATGACTCGTGTTACCACCTAATTTTGTACAGAAGTGTTACAACTGTACCTCGTTCAGCACGGAATAATCGATGCCGATTCCCCATTATACGGCGGGACGATCCGTCAAAGTCTACTTAAAGTAAACGAATGAGTTTACCTTGTTCGGTTTGCAGCTCCAAGACTACTTCGAGTATTCCTCTAACGAAGCGATCACACCATCCGCTTCTCTCTGTGCATAGATAAAAATACCTACTCCTTCTCTTCACAGCCTTTAGTATTCAATTGTTTCGTATACTTTATCACAGTTTAAACGCGTTGTCAAGAAAAATTTTTTGATTTTTCATGTTTTTTTGCGTCGATCTGCGTTTTTTTCATATTATTATTTATTTTTTTCACATCGGCCGATTTTTATTTCATATTCATTGACAATGGGAGTAAAACTGTTTATACTTTATTAAGGCATATTTTGTTATGAAAGCGAGCTGAAATATATGAAAAAATTAAAGGTCGGGATCATCGGAACAGGCGGTATCAGCCATGCCCATATGGACGGCTATAAGGCGCTCCCGGAGCTTGTCGACGTCGTGGCGTGCTGTGATATCGACGGCGAAAAGGTCAAAAAATACGCCGAGAAGTTTTCCGTTCCGCATTACTATACCGACTGTGCCGAAATGATGAAAAACGAGGAGCTGGACTGCGTAAGCGTCTGTACGTGGAACAGCGCCCATAAGGAATGTACGATAACCGCTCTTAACGGCGGAGCAAACGTCATCTGCGAAAAGCCGATGGCGATGAACGCCGCCGAGGCCGAGGAGATGCTCGAAGCCGCGAATAAGAACGGAAAACTGCTCCAGGTGGGCTTTGTACGCCGTTTCGGCAAAGACGCCGAGATAGTACAAAAATTCGCAAAAGAGGGCGTTACGGGCGATATTTATTACGCTAAGGCGCAGTATCTTCGCCGTGACGGCTGCCCCGGCGGCTGGTTCAAGGACAAGGCGTTTTCGGGCGGCGGACCGCTTATCGACCTCGGCGTTCACGTTATCGACCTTACGCGCTATTTAGCGGGCGATCCGAAGCCTGTTTCGGCGTTCGGCGTGACGTTCGACAATCTCGGACCCAACCGCGCGAGCGGCGGCCAGATGGTTTGGAATGTCGACGGAAATGACAAACATCCCTATACCGTCGAGGACTTTGCGGGAGCGCTCGTAAAGTTTGAAAACGGCTTTACTCTTCAGGTCGAGACGTCGTTCAATCTCAACATCCGGAGAGACGTCGGGGACGTCTATCTTTTCGGGACAAAAGCGGGCGTAAAGATCTCCGGCAACGTGGAGCTATATTCCGATATCGCCGGCTCCTACGTCGACATCATGCCGGCGGGCAATACCGGATTTGATTTCAGTAAAGCGTTCAACGCCGAGATAAAGGGCTTTATCGACGCGGTAAATGGCGTCGAGCCCTGCCGCGCATCGGGCGAGGACGGCGTATGGCTGATGAAGATAATCGACGCGATCTACGAATCGGCAAGGACAGGAAAATCTGTTGATATAAAATAAAAAAGGAGAGATATTATGAAAATAACATTCATGGGTGCCGGCAGCACTGTTTTTGCAAAGAACGTTCTCGGAGACTCAATGCTTACGGAATCTTTGAGGGACAGCGAATTGGCTCTCTATGACATCGATCCCGAAAGGCTCAGCGAATCCGAAATAATGGTAAACGCGCTCAACAAGAACATCAACGAAAACAGGGCGAAGGTCAAAGGCTATCTCGGCGTCGAAAACAGAAAGGACGCTTTAAGAGGCGCCGATTTCGTAGTCAACGCCATTCAGGTAGGCGGCTACGATCCCTGCACGATAATCGACTTTGAGGTGCCGAAGAAATACGGTCTCAGACAGACTATCGCCGATACGACGGGCATCGGAGGCATCTTCCGCGCGCTTCGTACGATCCCCGTACTTAGGGACTTCGCGAGAGACATGGAAGAGGTTTGCCCGAACGCGTGGTTTTTAAACTACACGAACCCGATGGCAATGCTTTCAGGCTATATGCAGAGATATACGGGCGTCAACACCGTCGGTCTTTGCCACAGCGTACAGGGCTGTTCAAGAGGACTTTTAAGAGGCCTTAACGTTCCGTTTTCCGAGCCTATCAAGGAAAGCATCGCGGGCGTAAACCACATGGGCTGGCTGCTTGAGATCTACGACGCCGACGGACGCGACCTTTATCCCGATATCCGCAAGGCTGCCGCGGCGAAGCTTGAAGAAAAGGACAGCGACTGCACGGATCTCGTAAGATATGAATATATCCGCCGTCTCGGATATTACTGCACCGAGTCGAGCGAACATAACGCCGAGTACAACAATCTCTTTATAAAGGCAAAATATCCCGAGCTTATCGACAGATACAACATTCCGCTTGACGAGTATCCGCGCCGCTGTATCGACCAGATCGAGAATTGGAAAAAGGCGAAGGAAAAATACCTTAACGGCGACGTAAAGCATGAAAAAACAAACGAATACGCCTCAAGGATAATGGACGCCATGGTAACGGACGTTCCCTATAAGATCGGCGGAAACGTGCTCAACAAGGGCCATATAATCCCGAATCTTCCCGAGGAAGCCTGCGTCGAGGTCGCTTGCCTCGTAAATAAATACGGTATCCAGCCGTGCATGCAGAAGCCTCTGCCCGTCCAGCTCGCGGCGATGAACATGACCGAGATCAATGTCCATCTCCTTACGATCCAGGCGGCCGTAACGGAAAAGAAGGATTACATTTATCAGGCGGCTATGCTCGATCCGCATTGTTCGAGCGAGCTTTCGATCGACGATATCGTCTCGCTCTGTGACGACCTTATCGAGGCTCACGGAGATTGGCTTCCGAAGTATCACTGATTGAAGTGTATTTACTGATGGTATTTCGCCGGCTGCGGTCGGCGACCAAAGGCTCTGCCTTCGGAAACCGCAAGCCTTTGAAAAGGCTTGACCGAAACTTTTAATATTTAAAAAGACCGGTTCGCGTTCAGCGGCCGGTTTTTTTCAGCGCTAATAAAGGATTTTCGCGGGATACGTGAAAAGGGGGCTACGGCAATCGTTCGACTGCCGCAGCCCGTGCTGTTTATTTAATTATCAATACCAGATCCAACCGAAGAGGAAGATCTTGATGAGCCACTGCCACCATTTAAGCTTGACGGTAACGGTGAAGTCTTTCGTTACGCCTTCATATTCGACCGTAAGCGTCTGGTTGCCGGGCTTCTTGGGAGTCGAGTCAAATCCCGTTACATTCATAAGGGAAGTATCCTCGATGATCTCCGTGGTCTTATCGGAATATTCAACAAGGAGCGTCATGCCCGTCTTATCGAATTCTTCCTTATAGGTGTAATTGACCTTTGTGGGATATGTGTTGAGCGAGATCGCGATGACTACGATATCCGTATATGTCGCGTAAATATCGAGGTCGGTTGCGCCTGCCGTTGTCGCCGTGAAGGCTTCGCCGTCAGCCGAGCCGACAGCCCATCCGGTGAACATATAGACCATCGTGATGTTCTTGGGCTTATTGGGGATAACGACCTCTGCGCCGTAGTAGTATTCTGCGCTGCTGTACTCTGTGTAAGTGGTTTCGTCTGTGAGCGCGTAATACTTATAAGTTACCTTTACTCTGTCAACATAGACGTTGAGCGTTGTGCCGGTCTTGGGAAGTACTTCGGAGAGGTTGCTGTTTGCGCCGATCTCAAAGCCCTCGGCAATATAGTCGTTTCCGTTTACGGATACCGTTTCGCCGATATTGCCCTCAAGCGTCGTTACTTCGGGATCGCCGTAATTTCCGGCTGTATCCATTCTGTAGACATTGATCGTGTAGTTTGCGGTCGTCGGCTCATATGTCGCAGTGAATGTCGCGTTGGACGTCAGCGTATATTTGTATTGCGCGTCATATGTATTGCCGTCAAACGTCCAGCCCGTAAATCTGAATTTTTCGACAACGGGCGCATCGGGAAGGGTGATCTCCGTATTGAGATAGACGTCGCTCAAAGCGAGATCCGCTATCGCGGCTCCGTCCTTATCTTTGAAGGTCACGCTGAACTTCGGATCCTCTGTATAGTTTGCGTTGAAGATCGCTTTGCCGTTTACCGTGTAGCTGTCGTCGGGGTAATATTTCTTGGACGCCGACGTCCAGTAGTTGAAATTAAAGTGCTCGATCACGGGAGCGGCGGGGACAAGGATCTGAGTGCCCCTGTAAATCTGCTTGAGCGAAATGTCGGTAAGCTCCGTGCCGTCTTTGCCGTTAAAGGTCACGTCGTACTTGGGATCTTCTCTGTAGCTTGCGACGAATACGGAATCCTCGTTCAACGTAAAGTTGCTGCCCTTGGAGACGTTTCTTGTGCCGACCTTCCAGTTTACGAATGTCCAGTGCGCGATGTCGGGACCTGCGGGTACAACGAATGTTGTTCCCTTGTAGATGTTCTCCATCTTAAGGTCTGTGAGTTCTTTCGTAACGGGAGTTCCGCTGCCGTCTTTGATGACCGCACCGCTATCGTCAACGGAATAACCCATGAACGTTACGTTGAATTTCGGGTCTTCGGTGTAGGAGGCGGTGAATGTCGCGCTTTCGGATACGGTGTAATTATCGCCGTTTTGGAGCGTCGTTTCACCGAACTTCCAGCCGTCGAACGTCCAGTGTTCGATCGTTTCGGCTGTGGGAACGATTATCTGTGTTCCGACATAAAGCTCCGCCGGGTAGCCGTCGACATGCGTCACGCCGTCCTTCTTAAGGAAGTCAATGGTGAACTTATCGTCTTCGGTATAAGTGGCGGTGATCGTTACGTTGCCTGTTACATTATACGGATCGCCGTTATTATAGGTATTTGTACCGTCGTTCCAGCCGCCAAAGGTGTAATGCTCAAATTCATCAGCTGTCGGGAGAGTTATCTCGGTGCCTGTGTAGACGTTGCTCTGTGAATAAGCCGTAAGCTCTTCTTCGACGAGCTCACTGGCGCCGTTCCGGACAAGGCCTCTGAAGGTTACGTTGTATTTTGCGTCTTCCGTGAAATCAAGCGTGAATGTTGTGTCTCCCGTGAGATTGAAGGTATCACCTGCGCTATAAACTGTGCCGTTTGTCTTCCAGCCGTTATAGGTGAAGTGGTCGGGAGCGGTGGGAAGCGCGGCGATCTCATAATCGCCTACGTACGCGTGGTCATCGGTGAGCGATGTTATCTCGTTTCCGTCTTTATCGAGGTATGTTACTGTACAGTACTCGTCTTCCTCATATACGGCGGTAAATGTTGTCGCATGGGTGATCTCGATATTCATGCCGCCGTAGATAAAGGAACCCTCATCGTATGTCCAATACAGGAATCTGAAGTGAGGAATATTTTCGGTAAGTATCGGCGGCGATACTTGAGTGCCGACTGTAACTTCCTCACTCATATTGGTAAGCTCTACGCCGTTAAATCCGATAAATGTTACCTTGACTTTTCCTTTTTCGGTATATCTCGCCGTGAATATCGTGTCTCCCGTTACCGTATAACTGTCGGTGGGCTGATATGCTTTTGTTCCGTCGAACCAGTCGTTGAAGTCGAAGGTCGAATAAGTGGGCGCAGCGGGAAGTGTGATGCTGTCACCGTCATAAATGTCGGTTTGGGTCAAGTCTGTAAGGACGTTGCCGTCTTTATCCTTGAACGTTACGGTGAACTTGTTGAATTCCTGATAAACGGCGTTGAACGTCGTATCGGCCGTAACTTCAAAGTCGTCGTCGGGAGCGTATGTGTTTTCTCCCGCCTGCCAGTACAGGAAGTTAAAGTGTTCGACGGCGGGCGCAGCGGGAAGCTTTACGGTATTTCCCGTGTAAACATTGGAGATCTTGAGGTCTGTCAGCTCGTTTCCGTCCTTATCGTTGAATGTTACCGAATACTTTGCGTTTTCGCTGTAGCGTGCATAGAATTGGGTATTTTCGAAAACTATATACCCGACGCCGTTGAGATACTTGGATCCTCCGACGTCCCAACCGGTGAATGTAAAGTTATTTACTTGCGGGGCGTCGGGAAGTATTATTTCTTCGCCGGAGTAGACTGTATTTCTAAGACTCTCGAGCTCGTTGCCGTCTTTGTCATAGAATGTTGCGACAGCCTTATAAACTCCCGTAAGCTCGACCTTTGATTCGGGGATAGTATAGACCGCGCCGGGAGCGTATGTCGTCGTTCCGTCGGACCAACCGAAGAAGGTGAGATTGCCGTGCGTCGTACTGCCGTCAGTCATCGGGAGGAGTATTTTGTCGCCCGTTTTAAGCGTCGTAGGATCGACCGTTTCGCCGGCTGTGTTCGTGATCGCGGGTGTGATCGCCTCGCCGTCCGCATCTTTAAATGATATCGGGGACTCGGGAGCGGCTGTGCCGATCCGGAATGTCTTGATGGCGTTTGTTACGTCTTTACAGCTGCCCCAGTCCTGTGTATTCTGTTGTGACGCAGAATAGCCGTCATTGTTGGCTGTCTTCTTCGCAAAGACCTTGCTCGTTGACTGTGAGGACGCAGTTTTACAGCAATCAAGGGGGATCGAGATGGTTGTCGAAATATCTGAAGCTACTTCGTCGGTAACTACGATAAGCGCGAATCTTGCATACTCAACGTAAGGGACATTAATGAGTTTGTTGTCCGAACGTTTCGTTTCAGCAGCCGACTGGAAAGCCATCAGGACGTTTGTCATGTTAGCGTATTCCGGTTTAAGAGAGCTGCCGGTTTTCCATACCGCGGGATACATTCCGGCGGCATTGTTGTTTGTACTTCCCGTATAGGCGGCAGAGTCGTTTGACGAAAGAGTGTCAAAGAAATCATATTTAGTTCCGTCTATAGATTCGGCCTGTGCAGCTTCGATATTATCGAGATCCGGCGTTCTGACATATGAGTCCCAGATCTTTGTGTTCTTTGCCGTTGTCGCCGCGAGCTTACCACTAACGAGATCGTAGGTGTTGTACACTCTTTTATCGAACACGACCTGTACGCTTACAGCGTGAGTATAAAAGTCGGTACCGAAAAGAACTGCGACGTCGATAATGTCGCCCTTTGAGAGCGTCGCGCCGTCTTCAAGCTCTGTTGTCGATGGTTTGCCGTCTACATACTTATAGAACTTGAGTCCGTAGGTAGTTGTTCCGAGTGTGTCGTTGCCGACCCTTAAACCTTCGGCGTTTACGGCGACCGAAAAACCGCCGAAAGCCATAAGACAGGCAAGGACGACTGCAAGTATTCGTCTTGTGATTTTCATACTTTATCCTCCTTAGCAAATATTAATACAAAAATCTTAACATATGTTATTGTATCACAGAATAATGCAAATTGCAACAATAATTTACCGCTTCGGCCGCAGTTTTCGTATAAAATTATTCACATTTCTTCAAAGAGATCATAGTATCTTCCGAGCCAATACGAAAACAGCCACGTCGAGGGACATGTCGCCGTATTTTCATATCCTCTCATATCGAGGTTGAAGGCGTTGTAATAGATCCTTCCCATCGGTCTTTCGTCGATCGGAAGGGGATATTTGGCCTGTATCCTGCCTCCGAATTTAACGGTAGAATCGTCCTTTATGACGTCGGGACGAACGGAGTTTTTCGTATCGTAATTTATTGTATCGAGCGGCGCGTCCGAGAGCGTTTTAACGGCATATTCCACGTCGCAGGGCTCGTTTGTAAGTCCGCCGTAAATGAAATCGAATATCGGACATTTTTCGATCCTTTCCTCCTCAAAATGCTTTTTAAAGCCCGTCAGATAATACTTACGAAGCTGCGGGTCGTCCTCATACATAAGAAGACAATGTATACAAAGGATATCGAGGAAGTCGTCGATATGGCAGGCGTGGTTGTCAAAAAGCTTATATCTCATAAGATTCATTGCGTAATGGTGCTTTTTAATCAGCTTTTCGTATTCGTCGCGGTATTTTTTATCGCCCGTCATGCGGTGAGCCGTATTTAAAAATGAAAGGATCTCAAGCGAATTTGTGCCCCTTTCCCATATGCGCTTGTCGTCGCCGTTCAGTTCGTCCGGCCCCCAAAACGCCCATGTCGTCGGCAGTCCGTCGACGTCGCGGAGGGTGTAGTCGTGTGAAAGAATATGATCCGCTATACCTTTTATATAGGCCGTTATCTCTTTCTTTTCTTTGTCGTCAGCGACAAGGTCATAAAACATTGATGCGGCGTAAAAGTGGCCGACCGTTTCGTCGCTCGACGTTTCGCCCTTCCATTCGAGGTCGCCTGTTTCGTCGGAGCTCTTTCTCCATTCGATATCGTTGTCGCCGTAATTATCTTCGCCCGGACGCCTGTAAGCTCTCGCGGGAAAGCCCGGAATGCCTGTCACATCAACAAGTTTCATCATTGCGCGCATCGATCTCCGCGCTTTTTCGGCGGCGTCATTTTCGCCCGTCACGGCGAATCTCAGACACTGCGAAGCGACATATTCGGCTGTCCATAGACCGTCGTTGTCGCTTATCTGCGGCGTTCCGTCGTCAAAGTTTTTTTCAAATGTTAAGTCCGCAGCGTAGTCTTCGCGCTTAAAATATTTGTCCATGAGCGCCTCGAAATACTC
>JAILLJ010000028.1 GCA_024693205.1 Clostridiales bacterium
GAGCTTTTTAAGCGAGCTTCTTTTGAACTCGCCGCCTATCGAAAACGCTATGAAGCCGAGGGCTACTGTCGTTACTATGCTGAGAGACGCAAGCATTCGCTGATCGAGCAGTCTTAATACGCATTTTCCTATAAGAAGACCGGATATAAGATATCCAGTAACGTTAGGCAAACCGACCTTTTTTGCAAGCCTGTTGAAAAGAAGACCTGCCGCCATCGCTATCCCGACCGCAAAAAGCGGCGATATCTGCCCCGCCATAGTGAGATATTTTTCTAAAAAACTCATTTTAATGCGCCAGCCCTTCAACGCTCGAAAGCGTAACCGTAAAGATGATTCCCGTATTAGGCTTATCAATCCCTCCGACGGCTCTGTCGATTATTTTTTTAGCGTCCGCCACTTTATCGTCGGAAAGCACGACAAGAAGGAGCTTCGCGTGAGAGTGTCCGGGATTTAAAAACTGTCGGAGTGACCCGAAAATAGGCGGAGCATCCTCCATATTGTTTAAGTAATTCAGCGAACCGTCGCAGTCAAGAACCGTTGAGCCTTTTATCCCGTCGTTCATAAAATCCGACAGTATCTCGGGCATGACCTCGGTTCTGTTTAAAACAAGTACAAGAAGTTGCATAACAGTTCCTCCCTCTGTTTATTTCAAAGCCAAAGTATATACCTATTTTCATCTTCTGTCAAATAGTTAAAAAGATTTTTCCCTATTGAACGCAAAAAGATGAAAAACAGACAAAAATCAATTTTAAGGTAAAAAAAGGATTGACAAACGCCCTTTTAGAATTTATAATTTCAAGTTAAGAGACGTATACTTATATTATTTGTGCGGGAGGATATTCCCCACAAAAAACGGAGGTTAAATTTATGACAAAAATCCTCGTAGCGTTTACCTTTGTCGGAGCCGTTATAGCGCTTGTTTTCGCGGCTCTTACGGCAAAAAAGGTAATGAAGTTTTCCGAAGGCACGGAAAAAATGAAAAAGATCGCCGCCTCGATAAGAACAGGCGCTAACGCGTACCTTAAGAGGCAGTACACCATCGTTTCGATCTTCTTCGGCTGTATGTTCGTTATTCTCTGTGCTATGGCGGCATTCAAGCTCCTGACATGGTTCGTTCCGTTCGCGTTCATCACCGGCGGTTTCTTCTCCGGACTTTCCGGCTTTGTCGGAATGACGATAGCGACGCGCGCCAATTCAAGAACGGCCAACGCCTGCCGCGACGGACTCAACAAGGGTCTTCGTTGCGCATTCTCCGCAGGCTCGGTCATGGGCTTTACGGTCGTCGGACTCGGACTTCTCGATATCTCCGTTTGGTTCTTCCTTCTTAACTTTGTATTCAAGCTTCCGATAGAAGAAGTTACGAGCGCGATGCTTACATTCAGCATGGGCGCGTCGTCAATGGCTCTCTTTGCGCGTGTCGGCGGCGGTATCTATACAAAGGCTGCCGACGTCGGCGCCGACCTTGTAGGTAAGGTCGAAGCAGGCATCCCCGAGGATGACCCGCGTAACCCCGCCGTTATCGCCGATAACGTTGGCGACAACGTAGGCGACGTTGCCGGCATGGGCGCCGATCTCTATGAGTCATATGTAGGTTCCGTCATTTCGTCCTCCGCTCTCGGCGTTGTGGCGTTCAGCACCGTACAGGCTGTCGACGGAATAAGAGCGGTAGCGATACCTATGGCTATGGCTGCTATCGGCATCATTGCTTCTATTATCGGCTCCTTCCTCGTTCGCACGAGCGAACACGCTGAGCAAAAGGCGCTTTTAAAGGCACTCGGCAGAGGCACGAATTTCAGTGCTATCCTTATCGCCGTTGTTACGTTCCCGCTTGTATGGTTCGTTCTCGGCAGGGAATATATCGGCATCTATTTCTCGATCCTTTCGGGACTTGTCGCCGGCGTACTTATCGGACGCGCTACCGAATATTTCACATCCGATACATATAAGCCGACGAGAAATCTCGCCGCAATGTCAAAGACAGGCTCCGCTACGATCGTCATCGGCGGCGTAGGTCTCGGAATGCTTTCGACGGCTATCCCGATAATCGTCGTTGCTATCTGCATCATGGCGGCCTACGGCTTCGCAGGCGGATTCGGAGATACAGCTAACGCTCCCAACCTCGGACTTTACGGAATCGCTATCGCGGCAGTCGGTATGCTTTCAACTCTCGGCATTACGCTCGCCACCGACGCTTACGGCCCCGTAGCCGATAACGCAGGCGGTATCGCACAGATGGCAGGTCTTGAGGAAGACGTCCGTGAACGTACCGACGCTCTCGATTCCCTCGGAAATACAACGGCGGCGACCGGCAAGGGCTTCGCGATCGGTTCCGCGGCTCTTACGGCTCTCGCTCTTATCGCTTCATATGTTAAGAAGATACCCGATGAGCTTATCGACATAAGACTTATGAACCCCACGGTTCTCGTCGGACTTTTCATCGGAGCATGTCTCCCCTTCGTGTTTGCGGCTCTTACCATGAACTCCGTCGGCAGAGCGGCACAGAGTGTCGTCGTCGAGGTCAGACGCCAGTTTAAAGAGATCAAGGGCATCATGGCAGGAACGACCGATCCCGATTACGCAAAATGCGTCGGGCTTTGCACAAAGGCAAGCCTGAAAGAAATGGTCATGCCCACTCTTATCGCTATAGCTACTCCCATAGTAGTCGGACTTGTTTTAGGCTGTAACGGCGTTATCGGAATGCTCGCCGGCTCGACCGCAACAGGCTTCCTTCTTGCAATATTCATGTCAAACTCCGGCGGTGCATGGGACAACGCGAAGAAATATATTGAAAACGGCAACTTTGGCGGAAAAGGTAGCGAAGCGCATAAGGCGGCCGTTGTCGGCGACACCGTAGGCGATCCGTTCAAAGATACGTCCGGCCCCTCGATCAACATCCTCATAAAGCTCCTCTCCGTTGTTTCGATCGTATTCGCAGGACTTATCATTAAGTTCCATATTTTCTGATTTATAAAAACCTAAACATTATCCGGATCGTCTCGAATGATCAAATACGTCGAGACGATCCCTTTTTTAAATTTTATCCCATTTTTACGCTGATCCCGGCTTTTTAAAAATTTTTTCAAAACATTTTAGTGTTTTACTTGACTAACATGGTAACATGTGATAAAATGTGCTATATCAAATGATCGGGGGCATATTTTAATGGCTGATTTTAAAGGAATACTGCGAAACGACGAAAAATATATTTTCGGCCTCAGACAGCTCTATGAAAGCTACGGCTATAAACAGTTCAGCATGAGCAAGTTTGAGGAATACGACTTTTATCTCGAAAACAAAAGCTTCCTTAAAAGCGAAAGCATAATCACCTTCAACGATCCTATGACGGGAAAGCTCCTGGCTCTTAAGCCCGATATTACATTATCTATCGTCAAGGAACGGATAGACTCCGATTTTCCGGACAAGTTCTATTACTGCGAAAACGTATACAGAGCCTCCGGCACGACGAAAGAGATAAAAGAATCGATGCAGGTCGGCGTTGAATACGTCGGCGAGCTTGACCGGTATTCGACATGCGAAGTCATTTCGCTCGCCGCAAAAAGCCTCGAAACGATAACCCCCGACTATCTCCTTTGCGTATCACATATGGGACTTGTCACGGCGCTGCTCGACGAGACGGATCTCAGCTATTCAAAAAAAGAAAAGCTAATAAAGCTTATCGCCACCAGGAGCGCTCACGAAATTAAGCTTTTATGCGATAATAACGGCGTCGATCCGTCTTTGACCGATAAGATCGTCGCGCTCGCCTCGTTCTTCGGCGACTTTGAAGCTACTCTTGACGAGGTCAAGGCAATAGCGCCGAGCGACGCGGCAAGGGACGCTGTCAATGAGCTTGATTCGCTTTATAAAATAATGAAATCGGCCGGCTGCAGCGACAAATTGAGGCTCGATTTCTCGATAATGAACGATATGAGCTACTACAACGGCATTATCTTCCAAGGCTTTGTCGACGGACTTCCGATTAACGTTCTGTCAGGTGGAAGATACGACAACCTTTTAAGAAAGCTCAAAAAACGCTCCGACGCCATAGGCTTTGCGGTTTATCTCGATTTGCTCGAACGCTACCGCGAGAGCGAAAAGGAATTTGACGTCGATATCTTCATCGTTTATGACGACGAAAGCGACGCGTCGTTCCTTTCGGGTGAAGTGCGCCGTTTGACTAAAGAAGGAAAAAGCGTCAGGGCTGAAAAACATCTTAACAGCGACGTCAAATACCGCGAGTTATATTTTGTAAGGGATGGGAGGCTTGTTAAAAATGCTTAATATCGCTCTTCCCAAGGGACGTCTCGGCGAAAAGGTCTACGCGATGTTTTCCTCAATAGGCTACGGATGCCCCGAAATGCTCGAGGATAACAGAAAGCTAATATTCACTAACGAAGAAAACGGCGTCAGGTACTTTTGGGCAAAGCCATCCGACGTTGCCGTCTATGTTGAAAGAGGCGCCGCTGACGTCGGCGTAGTCGGAAAAGATATCCTCCTCGAATCCGAGCCCGACGTCTACGAGCTTTATGACCTCGATATTGGTAAATGCCGAATGGCGGTAGCGGGCATTAAGGGCGAACGTCCGGCCTCGGATAAAACGCTACGCGTCGCAACGAAGTTCCCGAATATCGCGAGAAATTATTACAACAGCAAGAGCCGCGATATCGAAATAATCAAGCTTCACGGCTCAATAGAGATAGCTCCTATACTTAAAATGTCCGACGTTATCGTCGATATCGTCGAAACGGGAACGACGTTGCGCGAAAACAATCTCGAGCCTTACGAGACGATAGTTGATATCAGCGCGCGTTTTATCGCCAACAAAGCGAGCTATAAATTCAAATATGACGAGACGTCGCGCCTCCTTGAAAAAATGAAAGAAAATTTTGATAAGAAAAAATAAGAAAGGCATTTGACATGATAAAAACGATCGACTACGCCGAAAATCAGGATCTGAGCTTTATCAAGCGCGTCGCGGAAACCGTCGACGTCTCCGATATCGTTTCCGGAATAATAGAGGACGTACGCAAGAACGGCGACAAGGCTCTTTTTGAATACGAAAAAAAATTCGATAAGGCCGAGCTTTCTTCTCTTGAAGTAACCAAAGAAGAGATCGACGAAGCCTTTGAGAAAACGGAAGACGAATTTATAGATATTCTCAAAGAAGCAAGAGACAACATCTACGAATTTCACAGCCGTCAAAAGACAAACGGCTTTATAATAAGCGAAAAGAACGGCATAGTTTTAGGCCAAAAGGTCATCCCGCTCGAACGCGTCGGACTTTACGCTCCGGGCGGCACGGCAAGCTATCCGTCAACTGTGCTTATGGACTGTATCCCCGCCAAAATAGCGGGCTGTAAAGAAATTATAATGGTCACTCCCCCGTCGCCCGACGGAAAGATAAAGCCCTTTATCCTTGCCGCCGCTAAAATTGCGGGAGTCGACAGGATATTCAAGCTCGGCGGCTCACAGGCTATAGCCGCTCTCGCATACGGAACCCAGAGCGTTCCCGCCGTCGATAAGATCGTCGGCCCCGGCAACTGCTTCGTCGCTGAGGCGAAACGTCAGGTTTTCGGAACGGTCGATATCGACATGATAGCAGGCCCCAGCGAGATCCTCGTTATTGCCGACGACACATGCGATCCCCGCTTTGTCGCCGCCGATCTGCTCTCACAGGCGGAACATGACAAAATGGCTTCCGCTACGCTTTTAACAAACAGCAAAGCTCTTGCCGAAAAGGTATCGGCGGAGCTTGAAAGACAGATCGACCTTCTCCCGCGTAAGGAGATCGCCCGCGCCTCGATAGACGATTACGGAGCGATTATCCTTGTATCGTCGCTTGAAGAAGCGGTGGAGATCTCAAACAAGATAGCGCCCGAGCATCTTGAGATTTGTACCGATTCCCCGTTTGATCTTCTCGGCTTGGTCAAAAATGCCGGCTCGGTATTTTTAGGCAAAAACTGTCCCGAAGCTCTCGGCGATTATTTCGCAGGTCCCAACCACACGCTTCCTACGAGCGGTACAGCGAAGTTTTCAAGTCCGCTTTCCGTCGACGACTTTGTAAAGAGGACTCAGTTTTCATATTACACGACGGACGCGCTCTCAAAGGTATATGATAAAATAGCTTATTTTGCCGACAAGGAAGGGCTTCACGCCCACGCGAGATCGGCCACAGTCAGGTTCGAGGAGTAAAAAAATGAGCAGATTTTTAAGCAAAAGATTTGACGGTCTCGAGGAATATGTGCCCGGCGAACAGCCGCGTGACATGAAATACGTAAAGCTCAACACAAACGAGTCGCCCTATCCCCCTTCGCCGCTCGTTTTAAAAAGAGTTAATTCGGACGAGGTCAAAAAGCTCAATCTCTATCCCGACCCCGACTGCAAATCGCTTCGAGACAAGCTCGCGGAGTTTTACGGCGTTCTGCCCGAAAACGTCTTTATCTCAAACGGCTCCGATGAGATACTTTCGTTTTCCTTTATGGCATTTTGCGACGGCGAGAAAAAAATCGCCTTCCCCGATATAAGCTACGGTTTTTATAAGGTCTACGGAGATCTTTACGGGCTTGACTGTACCGTGATCCCGCTGAAGGACGATTTCTCGATAGACGTCGACGAATACTGCGGGATAAACAAAAATGTCGTCATAGCTAACCCCAACGCCCCGACGGGCATGTCAGTTTCGCTTGACGACGTCGAAAAAATATTACGTTCCAATCCCGACAACATCGTTATCATCGACGAAGCTTACGTCGATTTCGGCGGGACAAGCTGTATCCCGCTTATAAAAAAATACGACAATCTGCTCGTCGTCAGGACGTATTCAAAATCCCGCTCGATGGCGGGCGCGAGGCTCGGATTTTCGATAGCCTCAAAGGAGATAACAGCCGACCTCAATAAAATAAAATATTCAACAAATCCTTATAACATAAACCGTCTTACGCTCATCGCGGGCGAAGCGGCGCTCGATGAAAACCATTATTATGAGGACGCGGCAAATAAGATAATCAAAACGAGGACGAGGCTTTCAAATGCGCTTATAAACGCGGGATTTACCGTTTTACCCTCTGACGCCAACTTTATTTTCGTCCGCTGTCCCGATATGGACGGAGAAACGCTTTATCTCGAATTAAAAAAGAGAGGCGTACTCGTCCGCCACTTCAAAACGGAACGGATAAAGGACTATTTAAGGATCTCAATAGGAACGGACGAACAGATAGACATACTGCTCGAAAAAATATTTGAAATAACCGGAAGAAAGGCGTGATGACCTTGAGAACAAGCGAGATCAAAAGAAAGACAAAGGAGACCGATATTGAATTAAAGCTCTGTCTCGACGGAAGCGGAAACGGTAACATCGACACCGGCATCGGCTTTCTCGACCACATGCTGACCCTCTTTACGTCGCACGGACGTTTTGACCTCGACGTTAAATGCAAGGGCGACACATACGTCGACGATCATCATTCGGCGGAGGATATCGGTATCTGTCTCGGCAAGGCGTTTTCCGACGCTCTCGGCGACATGAAGGGCATCAACCGCTACGCCGATATCATTCTCCCGATGGACGAGGCTCTTATACTTTGCGCCGTCGACATTTCGGGACGTTCATATCTCGGCTTCGACGCCTCGTTTCCGACTCAAAAAATAGGTACGTTCGATACGGAGCTTGTTGAGGAATTTATGACGGCTTTTTCAAGAAGCATGGGCATAGCTCTCCATATAAAACAGCTCTCAGGCATAAATTCCCACCACATCGCCGAGGGCATGTTCAAGGCGCTCGGAAGAGTCCTCAGACAGGCCGTTAAGATATCGGCGGACAACGGAGACGGCGTCCCCTCGACAAAAGGCGTACTCTGATATAAGCCAACACCGCACAAATGCGGCTGTACGCCTTGCTTGATCTTGTTTCCGTCATATTGCACAGCTTTTCCTTGCCAACCGACAGGTTGCCTGCGTAAAATCTGTACGATCTTACGAAAAAATCTACTGCGCAATCCGCACACCCGAATCGTGCGGTATTGCCTTAAAGGAATGGTACCGTAAAATGATAGCAATTATAGATTACGGCGTCGGAAACCTCTTTTCGCTTTGCAGCTCCTTCTCGTTTATCGGCAAAGACGCCGTTATAACAAACGACGAAAAAGTCATTGCCGACAGCGAAAGGATCATCCTGCCCGGCGTTGGCGCGTTTGAGGACGCGGCAAAAAAATTACGCGAAAGCGGCATGGCCGATACGGTAAGATCCGAAGTAAAAAAGGGAAAGCCGCTTTTAGGGATATGCCTCGGGATGCAGCTCCTGTTTGACAAAAGCTTTGAATACGGCGAGCATGAGGGATTGTCGCTCATAAACGGAAACGTCGTCCCCATGTCAAATGTCATCCCTCCGGAGCTTAAGATACCCCAGATAGGCTGGAACGCGCTCCATTTCCCGAAGGATAAGCCGAAGTCGCGGCTCTTTAAATATATCGAAGAAAACGAGCATGTCTATTTCGTCCATTCTTATTACGCCGCCGACTGCGAAAAGGACACTATCGCAACGACCGAATACGGCGCTGAGATAACAGCCGCGGCCGCGTATGAAAACGTATTCGGAACGCAGTTCCATCCCGAAAAAAGCGGCAATACGGGACTGAATATCTTACGTGCTTTTTGCGAGCTTTAAGGAGTACTTATGAACATTTTTCCCGCAATAGATATATACGACGGCAAGGCGGTGCGCCTTTTAAAGGGCGACTATAATAAGATGACCGTCTACAGCGACCGCCCCGAGCTTTTTGCCGCCGAATTTTATAACAAGGGCGCAAAGTATCTCCACGTCGTCGATCTTGAAGGAGCTAAGACGGGCGAAACGCCGAACATCAAAACCGTCGAAAAGATCGTTAAAGAAAGCGGACTTGAGGTCGAGATCGGCGGCGGCATACGAAGCGAGGAAGTAATAAAAAGCTATCTCGATATAGGCGTTATGCGCGTGATACTCGGAACGATAGCCGTCACGAACCGCGATTTTCTCGTTTCGGCAGTTTCAAAATACGGCGATAAAATAGCAGTCGGAGTCGATATATTAAACGGCTGCGTCGCTATCCGCGGCTGGACGGAAAAGACAGAGCTTCAATGCTTCGACTTCTTTTCCGATCTTCAAAAAATCGGCGTAAAGACTGTTATTTGTACCGATATCTCAAAGGACGGCGCACTGAAAGGAACAAATCTTGCGCTCTATAAAGAGCTTTCAGAGCGGTTTTCCGTCGACATCACAGCGTCGGGCGGCGTCACGTCGCTTGACGATATAAGAGAACTAAAAAAACTCGATCTCTACGGCGCTATTCTCGGAAAGGCGCTTTATGAAAATAAGATCGATCTTTCCGAAGCCGTGAATATTTGTAAGGAGGGCTGATATGATAACAAAAAGGATCATTCCCTGCCTTGACGTAAAAGACGGACGCGTCGTTAAGGGAGTTAATTTCCTCGGTCTGAACGACGTTTCGTCGCCCGTGTCGCTTGCGCGATATTACAGCGAATGCGGAGCAGACGAGCTTGTATTTTACGATATAACGGCGTCAAGCGAAGGCAGAGCGCTGTTTACCGACATCTTAAAGGAAGTCGCGGCAACCATCTTTATCCCTCTCACCGTCGGCGGAGGCATAAACACTACCGACGACTTCGACCGCGTTTTGAAATGCGGCGCCGACAAGGTCAGCGTCAATTCCGGAGCTATCAGAAATCCCTCGCTGATCTATGAGGCCGCAAAAAAATACGGCGATCAATGCGTCGTTCTCTCCGTAGACGTAAAACGCGTCGACGGAAAATTCACTGTTTTTGCAAAGGGCGGACGCGAGAATACAGGTCTCGACGCCCTCGAATGGATAAAAAGAGGCATCGACTCCGGCGCGGGCGAGCTTGTTATCAACAGCATCGACACCGACGGAGTCAAAAACGGGTTTGACCTCGAAATGCTCGAGGCCGTCTGCGCAATATCGGATGTGCCCGTTATAGCGTCCGGCGGAGCCGGCTGTATGGAAGATTTTACTACGCTTTTCCGTACTGTTCCGAATGTCGACGCAGGTCTTGCCGCCTCGATCTTTCACTTCGGCGAAGTCGCCATCCCCGACCTTAAAGCAAAGCTTTTTAAAGACGGAATAAATGTACGTTTATAATAATCGAAAGGAAAGTTAAAATGTCAGACTTCATTGATATCAACAAATTAAAATTTGACAAAAACGGACTTATCCCCGCCGTCGTCATCGACAATACGAGCAAAAGGATCCTTACCCTTGCTTATATGAACAGGGAAAGCCTTGAAATAAGTATGCGCGAAAAGAGGACTTGCTTCTGGTCGCGTTCAAGACAAAGGCTTTGGCGTAAGGGCGAGGTCTCCGGAAACGTACAGCATATCGTCAGCATCGTCTGTGACTGCGACAACGACGCGCTTGCCGTCTATGTCAACAAGGACGGCCCCGCATGTCACACGGGCAGCGATTCCTGCTTCAATACGATGGTTTTTGAAAACGACAACGAGCATGAGGCGTTTTCATTCGAGGGGCTGATGGACCTTATAAACGGACGTAAGATCCATAAAAAGGAAGGCTCCTACACGACCTACCTCTTTGAAAAAGGCATCGACAAGATCCTTAAAAAAGTCGGCGAGGAGTCGACAGAGGTCGTCATTGCGGCAAAATCCGACGACAAGAAGGATACCATATACGAGATAGCCGACCTTGCGTATCATGTGATGGTGCTCATGGTCGAAATGGGTATCTCTATAGACGATATCGCAAATGAGCTTGCTTCACGTCACGTTATCGATCATAAGGTGAAGCAGGAAAAAATGACCTGATCTCTTATGCCGATTTAAGGTGAAGCCTCATCTTATCGCTTATCATCGCTATGAATTCGCTGTTGGTGGGCTTTCCGCGGCTGTTTTGGATCGTATATCCGAAATATGAGCTTAAAACGTCGACGTCTCCCCTGTCCCACGCGACCTCGATCGCATGTCTTATCGCGCGCTCCACTCTTGACGGCGTCGTCTTATAATGCTTCGCTACCGTCGGATAAAGCACCTTTGTGACCGAGCCCATCATATCTCCGTTTTCTATAGTCAGGATGATCGCGTCGCGAAGATATTGATATCCCTTGATGTGCGCCGGAACGCCTATCTGACGCATGATATCGGATATCATCACCTCAAGATCGTTTTCTTCGTTCTTTAACGCGCTGCCCTTGACGTCGGAGCTGTAGCCTCCCGTCAGGAAGGTTATTCGTTCCGCAAGGAGCGAAGGCTCATACGGCTTTAAAAAATAATAGTCCGCACCCGCTGATAATATCTCCTGTTCAAGCCTTGAATTTCCCGCGCTTGACGTGACGATAATCAGCGGTCTTTTTATATTCCTTTGTCTTACCGCCTTTAACACACCTATCGCGTCGAGGCGCGACATGAAGATATCCATTATTATAACGTCGGGCTCGATCCTTTCGGCGCATTTAATGACCTCCGCGCCGTCCTTCTGAACGAGCGTCACGTCAAACCCGGCTCCAGTAAGTGCAGACGAACAGCTTTTTCCGAACTCGCTTCCGTCTTCGGCTAAAATAACCTTTAGATTTTTTCCCATAATATTGACCTCCCTTTTCAATTTGCAAGTTAATATTACCATAATTGGTAATATTTGTCAATAGTAAATTTACAGTTTTTACCATTTTCTTTTTGTATAGATATGACAAAGCGGAGACGAACGCGATATGCGCACCGTCTCCGCTGCCGGTTATTTATTGTTTATTGATAAGCTATTTACTGATAAGAAACAGTCCGACAAGACAGACAGCAATCCCTGTAATCTTTGTCCACGTTATCTGTTCACGATAAAAGATATAGCCGATAAAGATAAGACAGATAGCAAGTATAGCGCTGTGAAATATCTGCCCCGTGCTGATATTCCATCCGACCTTATACATGTAGATAGATCCAGCCTCGAGTCCGACAATAGAAAGCCCCAGAACAAACGCGGTCCAGTTCAGATGCTTAAATTCCGAAAGGATATTCCCATGCCTGTTTAGCGCGAAATACAGTATTCCCGAAGCTGCCGCGCCGACAAGATACGTCACGGTAAGCGACGCCAGTGGATCTATATCCTTAGGCGTCGATTTTGAGCAGATATGATAAAAAATGTTTGAAAGCACAATAAGCGCTATCGGCCAATAATAACTCATATTTATTTTTTCTTCCTCTTTTATTCAACGTGAAGAACAAAGAATTTAAGATACATCGACTCCGCTTCGGAAATGAGCGAAGGATGATCGGGCGACTGTATCTTCATCTCCGCTATCCGCACTCTTCTTCCGCTGTCACGCGCCGCCTCCGATAGCATTTTTTCAAACAGCGGTATCGTCATATAATGCGAGCAGGAAGCGGTGACGAGAAATCCGCCGCTTCTTACAAGCTTCATCCCCAAAATGTTTATGTCCTTATAGCCCCTGTAAGCGTCGCGCACTTCATTGGCGTTTTTACAAAACGCGGGAGGATCGAGGATCAGAACGTCAAATTTTTTGTTTTCTCTCTTATATCGCCGAAGCGCCTCAAAAACATCTTCTTTTTGCGTCACGATCGTTTTTTCAAAGCCGTTCAGCTCGGCGTTATATTCGACGTCCCTGAGCGCTTTATCGGAAATATCAAGGGCTGTGACGCTTTTTGCTCCCGCCGCCGCGGCGTTTAGCGAAAAACCTCCCACATTACAAAAGCAGTCGAGCACGTCGGCGTCCTTGCAGTACCTTCTTATCGCAAAGCGGTTTTCCTTTTGGTCGAGAAAATATCCCGTTTTCTGACCGTTTTCAAGGTCGGCGACCATTTTAAGACCGTTTTCGCTTATTATGACGCGCGTATCAAAATCGCCGTAAAGCTTTCCTTTAAGGAGCGGCAAGCCCTCTTTTTTTCGCACCTCGACGTCGCTTCGTTCATATATCCCTCTCGGCGAAAAGAGAGAAACGAGGGCGTCGACGATATCCTGTTTATGTAGTTCCATGCCGAGCGAAAGTATCTGGATAGAAAAAACGTCGTCATATTTGTCGATAATAAGCGCGGGAAGCTCGTCTGCCTCGGCAAAAACCATCCTGTAGCAGTTGTCGTATCCGAGCTTTTTACGATATTCGTCAGCTTTCTTTATCCTCTCGGCGAAAAGCTCTTTTGTCGCTTCTCCGTCGTCAAATATAAAAAGCCTTACAAGTATCTTTGAGACATGGTTGATAAAGCCCTTTCCGATAAAATTACCGGAAAAGTCATAAACGGACACGAGGTCGCCGTTTTTGCCGCTTCCCTCTATCCTTTCGACCTCGTTGGCGTAGACCCACGGGTGTCCCGCGCGTATACGTTTATCTTCTTTCTTTTTTAAATAAACTCTGTATGACATTTAAAAATATGAGACGCATTGATTTATCGCGTTTAAAGCTGATCTTTCGCGTCTCTGCCCTTCGATCAATTTTATTTATTATTCGGGCAGCGCCGAAATACAGTAACGGCGCTGCCCTTTAAGCTTTTAAATTTTAATCGTCGTGACGACCGGTATCGAAGTCCTCATATCCTTCGTTCTTTTTGCCCTTTGGCTTTTGGATCGGTATCGGCTTCGGCTCGGCTTTCTGAGTTGTTACGTTTACCGGCTCAACGTCGTCCGTATTATCTATCTCATCCTGAGAATCGAAATTATCGGATTGAGCTGTCGGGATATCGTCGTCATCGTCGTCGTTCGCGCGTTTCTTAGCGCGGGATATCTTTATATCTCCGTTTTCGTTTACTTCTCCTGCATCTTCCTTTTCGGCAAGGCGCTTATTCCTCATCGAAAAGATCCCGGTAAGTCCGCAGGTCAGCGCAAGTATCGCCGCGACCGCTATAATGACCGTCACCGCGGGGCTGAGCTGAGGTCCTTCTTCTTCCTCCTCCTCATATGCCTCCGTCGTAGTCACTATCTCGGTCGGTAGCGGCTCTGTGCTGTTTATTCTTTCGTAATATGCCGAAAGACCGTCAACGCCTTCGTTCGGAGACTGGGTATTCGGGAAATAGAGCTCCGTCATCGGTTTTACCGTTGTCGTATACTTGACCGTCGTCGTCCACTTATTTGTGGTGCCCGTACTGTTATTTTTATTGGTCGATTTTGTCGACGAGGTTTTATTGTTACCCTGAGTAGTCGATCTGTTATTGTCGGTCGTACTTGACGTACTTTGAGTGCCGGGCTCCTCGTTCTGAGTCGTCGAGGACGAGCTGCTCTCAGTTGTCGAAGTCGTACCGTTTATTATATCTCTCAACGTACTTCTGATATCGCTTAAACTCATCGTCGTTTTTTCCTGCTTGGAGGTGGGCTGAGTCGTCGACTGTTTTCCGGTCGTCGGAGGAACGTAAGGCTCCTCGTTTGAGAGCGTCGT